>NZ_CAMFHL010000130.1 GCF_945952095.1 uncultured Arsenicibacter sp.
GCATTAGCCCCTGATTTCAGCCAGTCAAAACATATATACCTTTATTATACGCCGCGTAGCGAACCGCTCCGGCAGCGGCTTTCCCGATTTACACTGGGGGACAGCCTGCTTTACCACACCGAAAAGGTCTTACTTGAGATTCCATGGGAGGTCGAAAACAATGCCCATACCGGCGGCTCGATGGCCTTTGACGAAGCCGGTAATCTGTTTTTGTCTGTCGGTGATAATACGGCAGCTTTTGTGGAGGATGGCTACGCATCGATTGACGAACGGGTTGGCCGCACCATCTATGACGCTCAGCGAACGGCCGCCAACAGCCGTGATCTGCGGGGCAAAATCCTGCGCATTCATCCGGTGCCCGATGGAACGTATACCATTCCGGCGGGTAATTTATTTGCCCCAGCCGATGGCCGTCCGGAGATTTACATCATGGGCTGCCGGAACCCGTACCGGATTACGTATGATGCAGTCACTAAACGACTGTTTTGGGGGGAGATTGGCCCAGACGATGGTAAAGACGATTACCACGGCCCGCGCGGTTACGACGAAATCAATATGGCAACGCTGGCCGGTAATTATGGCTGGCCCTATGTAGTGGCCGACAATCAGCCCTATCGTGCCTATGACTTTACCGAAGACCGTTTCGGGGCGCTGTTTAATCCGGCTCAGCTGAGGAATTACTCGGTGAATAACACCGGAACGCATCGGCTCCCGCCCGCACAACCGGCCATGATCTGGTATCCGTATACGGTGTCAGAGCGGTTTCCGTTGCTGGGTGAAGGGGGGCGCGCCGCCATGGTTGGTGCCGTTTATCATGCTTCGCCATCAGGTAAAAAAGGAGCTCTACCCGCTTATTACGATCAGGCCTTGTTTGCCTTTGACTGGATGCGGAACCAGTTGACTGCTATCTGGTTAACGCCGCAGGGGAGCTATCAGCGCATGGAGCCGTTAATGGCCGGAACGGTATTTAATAAACCGGTTGATCTGGCGTTTAGCCGCGATGGGGCTTTATACCTGCTGGAATACGGGAGTGGCTTCTGGCACAAAAATGCGGATGCAAGCCTTGTTCGGATTGACTATAATCTGAACGCAGGCTCCGTACCGCCGGATAAACCCTTACTGGCGTTGGCCGGTGCCAAAGGGCAGAGGCTGATCAATCAGAGTGATTGCCGGAGCTGTCACGCGGAAAATCAGCGGATGGCTGCCCCGTCTTTCCGCGAAATAGCACACCGGTATCAGTATCGGAAAAGCTTGAAGGAAAAGCTGGCGGAAAAGGTAATCCGGGGCGGCGGGGGCGTGTGGGGTACCCATACAATGAGTGCTCACCCGCAGCTTGATGCCGCCGAAGCTACTGAAATGGTTGATTATATTTTGTCGCTGGGCGGTGAGGGGGAATAATGAATAATGGGCGTTCCGGCTTTCGGTGTGGATAGAAGCTGAACCCCATTACGGACAGTATTATTCATTACACATTATCCATTACGTTTTATAGCGTCAGCTTCGACGCTTCGACTGGTGTGCCCCAGAACAGACTGGCCTGCCGCCCGAATTCTTCGGTTGAATCGGTTGTGTAAAAGCTCCGTTTACCTTGCTTGCTGCATTGTGCCTCCATATCGGGGTGCCGGTCCAGGTAACCGGCCAGGCTGTTGGCAACAATATCGCCCTGGCTCAGCACCGTAATCTGCTCCGGCATAAAGGCCTGAATTTTAGGTAGTAACAGGGGATAATGCGTACAGGCAAGCAGCACGGTATCGATGGCCGGTGATTGGCTGAGCAGCCGGTCAATGTGTTGCCGGACAAAATAATCCGCTCCGGGGCTGGTATGCTCACCGTTTTCGACCAGCGGTACCCACATCGGACAGGCTTCCTGATAAACGGCTATATCCGGAAAAAACTTTTCGATTTCGACCAGATACGACTCTGACGTTACGGTTCCGCGCGTAGCCAGAATACCAATGTGTCTTGACGGGCTGTATTCGCCGATGATTTCAGTGGTCGGCCGGATAACACCCAGTACCCGCCGGTCAGGCGCGAGATGCGGCAGGTCCAGCTGCTGAATATTCCGCAATGCCTTGGCCGAAGCCGTATTACAGGCCAGAATAACCAGCCGGCACCCCATGTCGAACAGATGCTTTACACATTCCAGGGTGTATTGGTAAACGGTGTCGAAGGAACGAGTGCCGTAGGGCGTGCGGGCGTTGTCTCCCAGATACACATAGTCGTACTGCGGCAGTTTGCTGACGATGGATTTGAGAATGGTTAACCCGCCATAACCCGAATCAAAGACACCGATCGGTTGGTAATCACGCATAACACTACGCCTGTTTAGGCCGGAAAATCTTAATAACGTCGCTGTTACAGGTCAGATAAGGCCCGCCGATCAGGTCGATGCAGTACGGAATGGCCGGAAAAACCACCGACAGGCATTGCTCAATGGCGGTTGGTTTACCGGGCAGGTTCACAATCAGCGTCTGGTTACGGATACCGGCGGTCTGGCGGGAGAGGATGGCCGTTGGTACGTACTTCAGGCTTTCCTGCCGCATCAGTTCGCCAAAGCCGGGGAGCATTTTCTGACAAACCGCTTCGGTGGCCTCGGGTGTAACGTCACGCAGGGCAGGGCCCGTACCGCCCGTCGTCACGATCAGGCAGCATTGGTGGTTGTCGGCCATATCAATCATGGCCGCCGACAATTGGTCCTGCTCGTCGGGAATGACGCGATAAACCGGCTCCCAGGCCGAGGTCAGGTATTGGTTCAGCAGAGAGACAACGGCCTTGCCCGGAATATCTTCGTAGATACCGGCGCTGGCGCGGTCAGATACATTGATAATGCCAATTCGGATGTGCATACTGAAAAAGAAAAATGCTGTATGCTACAACGGGTTATCAGCCTCTGTAGCATACAGCAGTTATGAAAAGCGCTTTACGCTGCTTAAGGCTTACGGCGTTTAACGGCTAAATCGTGTGCCGTGTCATAATACGAACGCAGGTTACTCCAGTCAAAGACCTCGGCAATGCTTTCAACGCGGTTCCGCTGCATGATCCGGTCGCGCTGGCTGGCCCGGACAAACTTGAAGAGGATGTTGGCCAGCTGATCGGCGGCCTCGTTGAACGTCTGTGACCGGCGGTTAACGACATAAATGCCGCGGTTTTCGTAATCACGCATAATCTGCATGATAAAATCCCCGAAGCCCGACTGGTCACTGGTAACGGTCGGAATGCCGCGCACAACGCATTCCAGCGGGGTATAGCCCCACGGTTCGTAATAGCTCGGGAAAATACCGAGGTGACACCCACGGACAAACTGACCGTAATCGAGCCCGAACAGCGGGTTGGTTGAGGCAATAAAGTCAGGGTGATACACCACTTTAACCCGGTCATGGGCATGATTCATCAGGCCGCACCGCCGGATATAATCGGTCATGGCATCTTCCTGTACCAGATCGTGGGTTACGAAGCTTGGCAGTTTTTTCGTCTTCCAGCTCTGAATTGTACGCCGTAACCGGAGCCGCCAGTATTCGTCGACAAATTTGTTGAGATCCGGCATGGTCAGATCGCTGGACGCTGCCGACTCCAGGAATAGCTTTTCGCCAACCTGCTGCTCGATGTTTTTCGCCGTATCACGGATTTCGTCGAGCAGGGCCCGGGTATGCAGTACATCGGGGTTGATCGAGCGGAAGGGCTGTTTCGTAACCATGAACATCACGACGGTCATGTCCATGCCCGCTTCGCGCATCCGCCAGTTGAGCCGGGCAAGGGCTTCGAGGGTTACGTCGTAGCCTTTGTTGACAAATTCAAACCGTCCGGATGTAAAGAAGTATAGGGTCTTGTCAAGATCGAATGAATAATTCTGGAAGAAGTGGCCCATCACAAACTCGTGAATATTGGCCTTGAACTTAACGTGCAGGTTCTGGAACTCGTGGGTTGCCGCAAACCGGGTCACGTTGAGGCCGTTCGGTAGGATCAGGTCCGGATTCCGGCCCAGAAATACTTCACATTCGCGGGCTGTCACATCGCTGACGGTCGTAAAGACGTGGCATTGCAGGGCCGATAGCCGCTCGATAGTGGCCTGAGCTTCGATACCGTAGTTTTTAGCTTCTTTCTGCCAGTCGAAGAAAGGCAGTTTACCATAGAATCCATCGACGTTCTGTGCCAGATAACGGCCCAGCATGGTGGCATGGGTGGTAAATACGGTAGCAATTTTGACATTATCGCGGCGCAGATCAGGCAAGCCCGTACTGGCCATCCATTCGTGGAAGTGGGCGCACAGGTCAACCCGCTTCGCGTGGTCGTCGGCCAGCAGGGTCAGGAATACACGGACCATCTCTCCGAAACCGATTACCTGATTGACCAGATCTTCGACATTCAGCGTAGAGAGCTGATGACGTTCCCATAAACCTGCCTTAATGGTGTTGAGTTGCGCCATAATGCTCTGAACGTTGAAGAGCACGACCCGTGGGCGACCGGTTACGAGCCAGTAGCCGTATTCAACTTCATAACCCATCTGGCGCATTTTCCGGACCGTCTGCCCGATTTCGGTTTCATCCGAATCGGTAATGGGTTCAAATTCTGCCGCTGCTTTTTGTGGAAAATATGGACCTAATAAAACGTAATTATCATCCCATTTTTCGACCATCGCCGGTACCTTCGACCGGATCACAGTGTAAATGCCGCCTACCTGATTACAAACCTCCCAGGCGATTTCGAGCAGGAGCTTACGTTTCGATGTTGAAAATACTGATTCCAAGGTTCTAGGGTTTGCAGTTTAGACTATGGCTTACCTCTACTATTGCTATATTGAGTAAAATGCCGTAAAACTACTAATCCGGCCAACGACTTACTCAAAATAAAAATATTATTTACTGAAAAAATTATACAACGTACTTGCCAGACGCTTGACTTTAAGGCCCGTTCGGGGGCAAAAACAAGCCTTTTGTATGCGTAACACTAACAAAGCATAGTTTAGGTTCAAAACTAACTATGATTTAATAAGATCAAATGCTTTTAAGTTGTTTATTCTGTTCCTCACAAAAGGTATTTTACTCCACAGATTTGCTCTGTTTTTGTTAAGTTAACCCTTTTGAAAGATAAATTTATTTAATGCTAAGTCATTGATTACGTAGAAACTAATTCCGGATACGCCGTCTGCTGACTAATTTTTAGTGGTGTGGTATATTTTTAGTAAGTGATGTAAGTGAAACAGTGTTACAAATCTACGTTATGATAAAAAGAACCTGGGTAGTGGGCTCGCTCATTGCGGCAACTATCAGCCTATCGTCTTGTGCATCTATGGAAAGCTGGCTCTACGGCGATTCCGATAAAGCACGTAGTGATCGTCAGTCAACATCAGAATATGCTTCACGGGATGACCGCAACGCGCGTGACCGTGATGACCGTATGGCCCGTAGTGACCGCAATGCAGATTCAGACCGTGATATGGAGCGTGATTCACGGCGCAGTAATGACCGTTCTACTGACTATGACCGAAACAATACACGAAATTATTCCCGTAACGAAGACCGCGACATGCGCCGCAGCGATGAGGATCGCAGCATGAACAGTGATCGCCGCAGTGACGACCGCCGCAGTGACGACCGCTACTCCGACAGCCGCCGCTATGATGACAGCCGTTATTCTGATAACCGTAGCGACGACCGCCGCAGCGACGACCGCTACTCAGATAGCCGCCGTTACGATGATAACCGTTATTCTGATAGCCGTAGCGACGACCGCCGCTATGACCAGCCGCGCCGTATGAACGATGACCGTGGTTATACAGACGGATACGCTTATGGTTACCGCAGCGATGATCGCAACATGAACAGCGATCGCCGTTATTCAGACAGTCGCCGGTATGATGACAACCGTTACAGCGACAGCCGGTATGATGACCGTCGTAGTGACGACCGGCGCGGTGACGACCGGCGTTATGATGATCGTGATATGCGCCGGAACGATGACAGCCGTCGGGACGATAACCGGTATGCTGATAATGATAACCGCCGCGACGATAACCGCAACGGGTTTTTAGGAGGCTTGTTTGATGGCCGCAACCGTGATCAGAGCAATCGCGACGACCGTGACCGGACATCAGAAGACCGCTACGATAATGACCGGAACAGCAACCGCAATAATGACAGCCGTGGCAGTGACAGGTATACAAACGAGCGTCGTTCGCTGGCTGACCGGATCGACGAACAAATGGACAAGCTCGATAGCAAAATTGATAAGCTGAAAGAGGACGTCAAGGACGAAAGCCGTCGTGACCGCAAGGACCGCGAAGAGAAAATTGACGAGCTTGAAAAGAAACGCAGCGATTTGCGCGACGCCTACTATAAGGTTCAGCGCTCATCGGAGGAAGACTTTAAAAAAGTACGCCGCGAAACAAATAAGGTTGTCGACGACGTAGAAGACTGGTTTGACCGTGCTGCCGATAATGTAAAAGATGCGGCGAAGGACGTAAAAGAAGATTTAAAGAAAAAGGATTAGCCCAATTTATATCCACCCGAAACGGTGTCGGCCTTTGGCTGGCATCGTTTTTTTTATGCCCTGACGTAACTTAGCGGCCAACAAAAAACGGAACAAATGGCTTTGATAAAATCTGTCCGGGGCAAAGCGCCTCAATTCGGCGAAAACTGCTGGTATGCCGATAATGCAACCATTGTTGGTGATGTAACAATGGGCCGTGATTGTACGGTGTGGTTTAACGCCGTGATTCGGGGCGATGTCAACAGCATCACCATCGGCGACCGGACCAATATTCAGGATGGTGCGGTGATTCACTGCACGTATCAAAAACACCAGACCATTATTGGCAATTCGGTATCCATTGCGCACAACGCGATTGTACACGGCTGCACGATCGAAGACAATGTGCTGATCGGTATGGGCGCTATTGTCATGGACGGGGCTGTGATCGGGGAGGGCAGTATTATCGCTGCCGGAGCCATTGTAACCCAGCGGACCATTGTGCCGCCGGGCAGTATTTATGCCGGTAATCCGGCTAAATTCCTCAAAGCCGTTTCATCGGAACTGGGCGAGGTCTTTGTGCGGACGGCCAATAACTATGTGATGTACGCCGAATGGTTTAAAGAATAGATTATACCTTTTCGGTCTGCTGCTCCCGCATTTCTTTCCGGGCGTTCAGGTAACCGCGTACAACGGTGAAAGTCGTAATACCCAGGAAGAAAATGATAATCCAGTGTACGTAGTTGATCAGACCCGGAAACCGCTCGCCGAAGTAAAAGCCGCTGCCAACCAGTGTCATGACCCATACAGCGCCGCCGATGATGTTATACAGCATGAAATAACGGAAATTCATGTGGATAATGCCAGACAGAATAGGGGCAAATGTCCGGACAATCGGCAGGAAACGGGCAATCACCAGCGTCCGGCTACCATACTTATCAAAGTACTGGCGGGTGGTTTCGATGTGTTTTTTCTTAAAGAAAAGACCGTCGGGGCGCGCCTGGATGCGGGTGCCGAAAAAGTATCCGGTTCCGTATCCGGTCAGTGAACCCAGCACGGCCGCCGCAAAAATGCAGCCGGCCAGAAGCCAGAACGGCACCGCCAGGAGCTTGGTACCGGCAAATACGCCGGACAGAAACAGCAGGTAATCGCCCGGCAGGAAAAAGCCGAAAAAGAGGCCGTTTTCAACAAAAATGATCAGGGTAATCAGCACGAGGCCACCGGTGCGGATAATTTCTTCTGAGTTGAGCAGGTACTGAAAAAAGCCGATAAGCTGATCCATATTGAATGAAAGAGTGGAAGAGTGAAAGAATGAAAGAGCGGATTTACTTTCGCTCTTTCACCGCGCGGCGGCCGTGCTTTCACTCTTTCGCCATTAAAGATATTCTGCCAGCTCGAGCCAGCGGTCTGATTTTGCGGTCAGCTGCTGGTCAATTTCTTCCAGCTCGCGGGCCCATGCCGTAAGCTGTTCGTGATGACCGCCGCTGTTTAACTGATCCAGAACACCGGCTTTGCGTTGCTCCAGGTCCTCAATTTCTTTTTCCAGGTTTTCGTATTCCTTCTGTTCTTTAAACGAAAGCCGCTTTTTGGCCGGCTCCGGCGACGGAGGTACGCTGCCTGTTGCCTCTTTAACCTCAGTAACAGCCTTTTGGTTCTTTGCTGCCGCCGTACCTGAGGATTCGGTTTTCTTCGGCTGGTTATCGCGCCAGTCCCGGTAATCGGTGTAATTGCCGGGGAAATCGCGGACTTTGCCTTCTCCTTCCAGCACAAACACGTGATCGACAAGCCGGTCCATGAAATAACGATCGTGGGTAACGATCAGAATGCAGCCGGGAAAGTTGAGCAGAAACTCTTCGAGTACGTTCAGCGTCGTGATGTCGAGGTCGTTGGTCGGTTCGTCGAGAACCAGAAAGTTCGGGTTTTTCACCAGCACCAGCAGCAGTTGCAGCCGCCGTTTTTCGCCGCCGCTCAGCTTATGGACATAGTCATACTGCTTATGCCGGTCGAACAGGAAGTGGTGGAGCAGCTGACTGGCCGTCACGGTTTCGCCCGTGGCCAGCTTCATCACTTCGGCTACATCCTGCACTACGTCGATCACCCGCTGGTTTTCGGGGATATTAATATCTGACTGGGTAAAATAGCCGAAATTGACCGTCCCGCCGGTAGTGATCACCCCCGAATCAGGCCGCAGTTTGCCGGTCATCATTTCGAGCAGGGTAGTTTTGCCCATCCCGTTTTTCCCGATCAGGCCTACCCGGTCAAACCGCTTGAACGTATAGGTAAAATGATCGAGCAGGACTTTGTCGCCAAACCGCTTCGACAGATTTTCGACCTCCATAATTTTGCTGCCGAGGCGTGAGGTGCGCAGGTTCAGGTCGAGTTCGGCCGCGCCGCGTTTGCCGCTTACCTTATCCTTGAGGTCATCGAACGCATCTTCGCGGTACTTGGCTTTGGTGCTGCGGGCTTTCGGCTGGCGGCGCATCCATTCAAGCTCGCGGCGGAACGTATTACGGTTCTTATCGAGTTCAGCCGCTTCAATCGCCAGCCGTTCGGCCTTTTTCTCCAGAAAATAGGCGTAATTGCCTTTATAGCTATACAACTGCCCGCCGTCAAGTTCGACAATCTGGTTACAGACCACATCCAGAAAATACCGGTCGTGGGAGACCATCAGCAGGGTACCGTTGCTGGTGGTCAGGAAGTTTTCGAGGTACTCAATGGCTTCCAGGTCGAGATGGTTGGTCGGTTCGTCAAGGATCAGCAGGTCAGGGTTCTGGATCATCACCCGTGCCAGCGCTACCCGTTTACGCTGCCCGCCCGACAACGTCCCGACGGATTGTTCAACGTCGTGGATACCCAACTCGCCCAGAATCTGCCGGACCTGCGCCTCATAATCCCACGCTTCGTGCTTTTCCATCAGGACCATGGCCCGTTCCAGCTCGGCCGGATTGTTGTGGGCCAGCGCTGTTTCGTAGGCACGGACAGCTTCCAGCTGCGCGCTTTCCCCGGCCAGAATCAGCTCCATAACCGTGAGAGCATCGTTCAGGTCGGGCTGCTGGTCGAGATAGCCAACGGTAATGTCCTTGCGGTGGGAAACGAGGCCGTCTTCCGGCGGAACGATACCCGACAGAATGGACAATAAGGTAGTTTTACCGGAGCCGTTGGCACCGACAATGGCAATTTTGTCGCCCCGGCTAATGCCGAAGTTGACGTTCTTAAATAAAATCCGGTCGCCGTACGACTTGGCTATATTTTCGGCTGATAGGTAATTCATCGTATTGTTAATTCTCCGGACCACAAAGCCATTAAGCAATAGGCCGTATAAGATAAACGCTTTGTGTATCTTACATTTCTTAGTGCCTTTGTGGCAAAAAGCTTTTCAAGTACACAAAGTTAGTCGATTCGGCAAAGGAAATATGCCGTGATTTGTGCTTTAGTAGGATAGAACAACCGAATGCCTCTGAATAATGAAGCAATTGACAAAAAAAATGATTGCCGTGCTGGCCATAACAACCCCACTACTGGTGCAGGCACAGAACTCAACGGAATTTAAATCGTACACCCAGGCGATTGGCGGCAGTAATCAGTCGTATGAAATGGTCGCTATTCCGGGCGGCGAATTCATGATGGGAAGCCCTGCCGGCGAGAAAGGCCGGGGTCAGGATGAGGGGCCGCAGCACAAGGTTACCATTGAGCCGTTCTGGATGGGTAAATACGAAGTCATCTGGGACATCTATGATCTCTTCACGACGAAAAATATCGAGAAGGAAATGGCCGCCCGGTATCCGCAGGGCGCCGATTTGTCGAAAACCGATGCCAGCACCCGGCCTAGTCCGTCGTACGTGGATATGTCGTTCGGTATGGGACGGGCGGGCTATCCGGCTATCAATATGACACAGTATGCAGCCATTAAATTCTGTGCGTGGCTGTATGCCAAAACCGGCGTTTTTTATCGCCTGCCCACAGAAGCCGAATGGGAGTATGCTTGCCGTGCCGGTACTAAAACGGCCTATTCATTTGGCGATGATCCGAAATTATTACCGCAATATGCTGTCTTTAAGGGGAATAGCGGATCCGCATACAAGAAAATCGGTACCAAAAAGCCAAACCCATGGGGACTGCACGATATGCATGGCAACGTGCTGGAGTGGACGATGGACCAGTACATACCAGACTATTATGCCAAAAAAGCGAAGGGTACGGTAAACGAGCCGTGGGCACCGGTGACGATGCTATACCCGAACAGCACCCGTGGCGGTTCATGGGATGACGAACCGGCTGATCTGCGCTCGGCGAAACGTATTCCGTCGGATCCGGCCTGGAAAGTACTGGATCCGCAGAACCCGAAAAGTGACTGGTGGCTGACGAGTGCCTCCTTTGTTGGTTTCCGGATTGTCCGGCCGGCCAAAACACCGAGCAAGGAAGAAATCGCGGCCTACTATGGCATTAAACCGATTAAGGATTATTGATTTTGTTTTGACAGGGTTACAGGATGCACAGGATGATGAGTATTTCCTGATTTGTTTTGACAGGATTACGGGAAGATTGCTGTAAATCATGTAATCCTGTCGCAAATATGTTGTTGATATGTCCGCAGGTTGCAGATCATGCAATCCTGTCAGAAACCCACTTACCGGGATTGACCTAAAAAAAGCAAGAATAGCAATTTTTGCGGATATGGTGACATCGGCTGTGCAATGTATTCGCTGCGGTGTAATTTAGGGGATGTCATGGGCACCTGACATTTATCCGGTTCAGGTCATGGCACATACGTACGATATACGCCGCTTCGGCACCTATGACTATGAGGGTACTTACCGCCTGTTTTTGCCTGCTGCTCTTGTTGCCGGTGAAACTTACAAAGGCACAAACAACGGAGTCCACAGGCTGGGCCCGTTTCCATGACACAACGCTTGATTCACTGATTAATCTGGGCCTGACCAACAGCCCGAACCTGAAAGCGGCCCTGAGCCGGGTCGAAGAAGCCCGGTTACGGGTGCAGGTTGCTCAATCGTATTTGTCGCCGTCGATCCGTTCGGGTGCTGTTTTGTCGACGCAAAGCCTGTCGGAGTACCGGCCGGTATCGGTGCCGGTAACGTCGGACCGGCTGGCGCGGGTTCAGATGAACACCTTGCAGATACTGCCCGTTGATGCGTCGTATGAGCTTGATTTGTTTCGCCGGATACGCAACGGGGTAACGGTGGCGAGTTTACAGGTCCAGGCGTCGGAGGCCGATTACCGGTCGTTCCGGCTGGTACTGGCGTCGGAGATAGCCCGTGTATACTGGCTGGTCCGCGCGAATGATGCCGAACAGGCCGTTTTTCGCCGCAATGTGCAGACCCGCGACTCAACGGTCGGCATTATCCGCGAGCGCTTCCGTGTCGGGCTGATCAATCAGATCGACGTGCAGCGCGCCGAAACGGATCTGGCCCAGTTGCGGGTACAACTGCTTACTCTACAGCGTGGCCGTGCAGAATTGGTTAATGGGCTGGCGCAGCTATGTGCGCAGTCACCGGCTCAGTTTACATTGAGCGCGGGTAGCTTACCGGCGGCTTACCCGGCCTACCCATACACAGACATTTCTGTCGATCTGCTGAAACGCCGTCCTGATCTGCAACAACTTGACCGGTTGACGCAGGCAGCCGAAACACAGGTGGCTGTTACGAATGCCGCCCGGATGCCCCGCGTATCGGTCAATGGTACCGGCGGGCTGTTGTCCGGCCGGATCGGCCCCTGGTTTACGCCGGGTAGCGCTACCTATCTGGTCGGCATCAATGCGTCGGTCCCGGTGTTTGAAGGAGGCCGTAACCGGCAGAACGTCAGCCTTGCTACTCAGCAGGTTGAAACGGTCCGGCAGACCTACCAGCAGCAGCTTCAGGTTGCACAGCGCGAAGCAGAAACCGCGCTGGATAACGTACAGATTCTCCGTCAGCAGATTGACGCCCAAACGCAGACGCTGGCGCTGGCCCGCCGGACTGAGCAATACAACCGGGAGTTATATATCCGGGGCCTGACCACCTACCTCGAAGTACTGGATGCGCAGCGGACAATCCTGAACGTGGAGCAACTGCTGGTGCAGCTGCGCGGGCAGGAGGCCGGCTATACGGTTGCGTTACTGCGTGCGCTGGGCGGAGATTTTTAGGACCCGTATACAACAATAACGCCATGATTGCACAGACACCGAAGCCACCGTATTACGCTGTTATTTTCACCTCTGTCCGCACGGACATCGACGACGGGTATGCCGAAACGGCCAGCCGTATGCTGGAACTGGCAAGACAACAGCCCGGCTTTCTGGGCGAAGAAAGTGCCCGCGACGGGTTGGGGATTACGGTGTCGTACTGGGAAAGTGAAGAAGCCATCCGGCACTGGAAAAACAACGCTGAACACAAACTTGCGCGTGAAAAAGGCCGCAAAGACTGGTACGAAGTCTGCAAAACCCGGGTTTGTCTGGTACAGCGCGATTATGATTAACGGCTACCTTTTTGGGGATAAGCTGTACGTAGTGGCTTCTCGTTAGAATTAAGTAGACTAAATTCCGCAGTATAAAAGGAGATTTCGGGGCGGTGGCGCTTTGGATAGTAAGCAGGAAAAAGACATTCTGCACGGATGACCTGTGTTCTGCTCAACTCTCCAAATTCTTAGCGCATATGATGAACGAATCGAATCGTCGCGAATTTCTGAAAGCCTCCGGATTACTGACCGGTAGTGCTCTGTTAACTAGCTTACCTTTTGGTCTTCAGGCAGGAGGTTTTCACCATTCTGTCGATGACACGATTAAAGTTGCGTTGATTGGTTGTGGTGGTCGTGGGTCCGGAGCAGCCGCTCAGGCACTGAACACGAAGCAGAATGTGAAGCTTGTTGCGATGGCCGACGCCTTCCGTGACCGGCTGGACGAAGCGTATAGCAACCTGAGCAAACGCCGTGATGCTGCTCAGAAAGTAGACGTACCGGAAGACCGCAAATTTGTTGGATTTGATGCCTACAAACAGGCTATTGCCCTGGCTGATGTGGTTATTCTGGCGACGCCTCCGGGTTTCCGCCCGATGCACTTTGAAGAAGCGGTTCGTCAGAACAAGCACATTTTCATGGAGAAACCGGTGGCTACCGATGCGCCGGGTGTCCGGAAAGTGCTGGCAGCGGCTGAAGAAGCGAAGAAGAAAAAACTGAACGTGGTGGTAGGTTTACAGCGGCATTACCAATACAATTACCGCGAAATGATCAAACGCATCCATGATGGTGCGCTGGGTGATATCGTTGGTGGCTCAGTATATTGGGTAAGTGGTGGTGTCTGGGTAAAACCACGTCAGCCGAATCAGACCGAAATGGAGCACCAGATGCGTAACTGGTACTATTTCAACTGGTTATGCGGTGACCATATCAACGAGCAGCATATTCATAACATCGACGTAGCAAACTGGGTAAAACAAGGGTATCCGGTATCGGCGCAGGGCACCGGCGGTCGTCAGGTGCGTACAGGTAAAGAGTACGGTGAAATTTTTGACCACCATATTGTTGATTTCGTGTATGCCGACGGTACAACCATCAACAGCCAGTGCCGGCACTATGAAGGTACGTACAGCAAGGTTGATGAGCAGTTTGTGGGTACAAAAGGAAAAGTAGACTCATTCGGCCGCAACAGCGTGCTGAAAAAATATAACGGACAGGCAATTTATACGCACCCGAACGATGCGAAAAAGCCGGATCCGAATCCGTATCAGGTTGAGCACGACGAACTGTTTGAGGCCATTGCCAAAGGCATGTATAAGTTTGCCGATGCCGAAAACGGGGCAAAAAGTACGATGACATCGATTATGGGCCGGATGGCGACGTATTCGGGTAAGATGGTAACGTGGGATGAAGCGATTAATTCGCAGATCAACCTGTTCCCTGACAAACTTGCGTGGGACGCCATGCCGAAATTATTGCCAAACGCCGATGGCTTCTATCCGGTAGCGGTGCCGGGTAAGACAATTACGGTGTAATAGACCCCATCCCAAACCCTTCCCCTGAAAACAGGGGAAGGGCTTTTTTTTTGAGCGGAGGACCGCCCCTTAAGTCGTGCCACCACTAGATCACTGCTTCGGCGCGTATTTCTTCATCATCTGTTCGACCATTTTCTGCCGCTCGGCAGGGCTCATTTTCTCCATGGCGGCCGGATCGAAACCTGCTTCTTTTTTATACCCCGCCGGAATACTAAACAGCGACGCCGCTACTGGTTTCGTGTTGTAGCTCACCATCTCCATGACCATACTACCGCCGCGCATCCCATTGGTTTTCGTTTTTACGAAAAAGCCCTCCGCGTTATTTTTTTTGAGTTCGTTGTAAAAACTGTTACTGCTCATCGCCGGGTTTGACCGCCAGTAGGACATCATTTTTTCGTAGCCCGGAATATCTTTGGTTGTCCAGACCTCCATGTTGGTTTTGTCCATCGTTACCGACAGGTGCTTGCAGCTTAGGCCCTGAATGGTTTCGGTGCCCAGCACCTTAACGGTGGCTTTCACATCTTTAGTAGCCGACGGGCTGACGGTGGTTTCCGTATAGGACTTGTTGGCATCGTCCAGATTATACATCACATTCGGCTTACTGGCCGGCATCAGGACAGTTTGCTTAATTGGTTTTCCGGAACCGGGCATAGGAATGTTGGCTTCCACGCGTGTACTTCCGTTCAGGAAATACATAGTACTGGTGCTTGTTATGGCTTTTTCGCTATTACCAAGGGTTATTTTATATTGAATAGTACCTTGCTGAGCAAAAGCACAAACGGAATAGAACAAAGCGGTTAAGACGGAAAATAGCTGTTTCATGAGGACAAAATAGTTTGTGCCTAAATGTACACGAATTGCCGGTTTGGTAGTCCGGAAACTATGTAAACGGTCATTACCGGAATCCGGGCGACTGCCAGCTGCGGATGTTGCCTTTTTTGTTTTCAATAATATACAGTTCAGCACCCGGGAAGCGGCGCAGTAACCGGCGGCTTTTCTTCCATCCGGCCACGCTGAATACTTTCGTAAGCGCATCGGCATGGTAGCCTTCCGGTGCCTTTACCGTAGCCCGGACAAAATGGCGCAGGCCCATGCCCGAGCGCGGATTCATGATATGGGAATAGCGCCGGCCACGGTAATTCAGGTAGCGGTACGTATCGCCGGACGTTGTGATGGCCGCATTCAGCAAGTTCACCGTTAGTGTATCCGTATCGCCGGTTTTGCCGGAACCAACGTCAATTCGCCAGCCGGCTTGTTGCGGAGGAGCATTATAGGCAAGGATATCCCCGCCAATGTCGAACAGTGCCGCCTGCACGGGAAACTGTTTAATTACCAACAGCGCCTCATCGATGGCAAAGCCCTGCCCGATACCACCGACATCAAGCCGCATATTGGGTCGGTTCAGGCGGATTGATTGTCTGGAAGCGTCGAAGTCAAGGTGCTGATAGCCAACGGACTTTCTGGCCTGTTTTCGCTCTTGGGCAGACGGAAACTGATTCCGCCGGACAGCCCGCCGCCAAAGCAGTGAGAGTGGCCCGATGGTCGGGTCGTAGCGGCCACCGGATGTGCGGGCGATGGTAACAGCTTTGGTCAGTACATCAAACAGCTCGCGCGATACCGGCACCCACTGTCCCGAGCCGCTGCTCGCCGACAGCCGGTTGATTTCGGAGCCATCGAGGTAATCGCTCATGATCTGGTTGAGCGTATCCATACGCGCCGAAACCGCCTGGTACGCTTTATTAGCCGTCAGGCTATCCTGCGCGTAGAGAATTACGTTAAATTGCGTCCCCATCAGTCCGCGCTGGAAAGTAAAGCGGTTAGGCTGGGCAATCAGGGTCGTGCTGATCAGGGCAAGCCAAAGAAAAAGGGCCTGTCCATAGCCAGACCCTTTAGTATGCATTCGTCGAGTCATGTGCCGGTATAAGCACAGGACGCGGTGGGATTTACTTATTGAGGAAGAGATTGGCCCCCTAGCCGAGGGTTACTTTTCCGTTGTTGGTAAAATCTTTTATATTATAGCTATAAAGGAAAATTTATGTAAGTTTACTAACTTTGTAGTATTTGATTCGACGTTAAGGATGAAGGGATTTAGCTGTATTCTTCTTTAAGAAACTGTAACGTATCTCTTGTTACTTTACATTAATTTTAATGAAAAGAGATTTAATTAGAAATTTTTATTTGCGGATATAAAATGATTAAGACTTATTTTTTGGATTTAGTACGGAAAGTTAACTCAAGAATGATTTTTGGGTTACTATTCTTGAAAAATAGTTATTTAGTGCAAAATGGATGGTTCAATAGTGTGTTTAAGATGCAAGCTATTGACAATAACGGAAATCCTATCCCATGGCTTACATACCCACTTCTTGAGTTTATTAAGCCTCGCCTAAACAAGTCAATGAATGTATATGAGTATGGAAGTGGTAATTCTACTCTATGGTTCTCAAACTATGTCGGCAGTATAGAATCTATTGAACATGACAAAAAATGGTATGAGTTAATAAAATCAAAGCTTCCTGATAATGCAACTATAACTTATAGAAATATTGATAAAGTTGGTAATTACGAAGAACTGACTTTTATGTCTATTTTAGAAAGTACAGAATATTCTGAACATATACTTATGTCAAAAAATAAATACAATATCATTGTTGTTGATGGAGTGAATAGGAATAATTGCATTTTACAAGCAACAAAAAAATTAACTAAAGATGGTGTTATAATATTGGATAATCTTGAGTATAAAGATCAAGTATTTGAAGGATTAGAATATTTAAAGAATGAAAGATTTAAAGTAATTGAATTTTGGGGGATATCGCCTATTGCCTTTTTTAAATCATGTACAGCAATATTTTATAAAGATGAAAATTGCTTAGGAATTTAAATGTTGCTTCATGGTGGCAAGAAGCTTCAAGTTATTGTGAAACAGGTATAATATTCTTGAGAGTAACTTTTCGCTGTATGTAATTTCTCGGAATAATATTATTTAACGAGCGAAAAAGAATTAAAAATAATGAAAAATAATATTAAGTTTTCTGTTTTAATACCGAATTACAATGGAGAAAAGTATATTTCTCGATGCATTAATAGTATATTAAATCAGTCATTCACGAATTTTGAGATTGTGATTGTCGACGGTAAATCTGAAGATAATTCTCATAAAATAATAGCTGAATATTTAAATAAAGATAAACGTCTTAGGCATATAAAATATCCAGTCGATACTTGCTTATCAGATGCTGTAAATATTGGTATTGCTAATTCAGAAGGCGATTATATTTTATGGCTTGGTAATGACGATTACCTGATTGACCCTGATGTATTAAAAGACACACATGCCTTTATTCTAAACAATTACCTTAATAGAGCTAAAAAACCTGTTATACTATACGGTGGATATAAAATATTTTGGTCAAGACAGAATATTTATGAAAAACGAAAGAAGAGGGATTTAGATTATCATTTTATGTGGTTTACTGATTCAATAATGTGCGGTAACGTATTTTTTGAAAGAGCATTCTGTATTAATAATAATATTAAATTAAAAAATAATCTTAAATATTGTATGGATTATGATTTATGGCTGCAAATTATTTCTAAATGTAATAGAGATGATGTAGTTTGTATGAAAGATAGATACGTGCATGTTTTTACTATGCGTGAAGATAATATTACAGGTGGAGGCGTATATAACTCAACAAAAGAAGCTTTACAGGTAGCATTATCTCATAATAAGAACCCATTTAAAACTGTTGGAATTTATATTTTTATTGGAATCCAGCTTGTGTTTCAAAGAAGTAGAGATCTATATCTTAAAAGTATAACTACAAATTGAAAGGTATTGATGTGATCTTTGACGCCGTTATTTATATAGGTTTTTTATAAAACCCTGTTCTGTAATAATTAAGCATCATTTCCCTTAGCCATCAAGGAAATAAACACCGGATTCAAGTTTGAAGTGCAATTTCCTGTTTTTGAGCAAATTGGATAGAAGATATAAAGCCTGTAACTATTTAGGTACGCAATTTGCTACTATTTTCTTGTGGTAGATCCAATGGACATAGAAAAACTTAAGGCATTAGTCATCAGCTTACTGGCTGAAGTGCAACGGCTGAAAGCCCGTGTTCAGGAATTGGAAGCAGAATAAAGAGCCGATTAGCCCAAAACTATGCTACTCCCCAAATGTTGGACAGGTTTTGGGCTAAATTAAGCTTGCTGGTAGGGAGTGTATAAGTTTTACTTTTTCGTTTTACTTTCCCCTTTCATACCACTCCGAAGGTGTCTGATACGGGTGCATTTCAATATGTCGTATGTAAACAATGCCATACAATCAATTAGTTGGC
>NZ_CAMFHL010000131.1 GCF_945952095.1 uncultured Arsenicibacter sp.
CTACACGTAAGGAGTCGTCGGCAGCGTCAGATGTGTATAAGAGACAGGTATTGGAGACGTAAAAGTTTAACGAAGCAGAAATCCGGTTGGAAAAAGCACGGACATCGGCGCCGGCGTTGAAGCTTTCTGTTGTTTCCCACCCTAAATTAGGATTGGAAAGACTGATTGGAACCAGTCCGACTGCTGTGGGTTGCCCGTCGCCAAAGACATAGTTTCGCTGACCCACCTGACTTTGCGAAGAATACTCGCTAACACCCCGGTTGCCGTTTCTACCCCAGGAAAGCCGTAGTTTAAGAAAATCAAGCTTACTGATGTGCTTCATGAAGGCCTCATCACTGAGGTTCCAACTGAAAGCAACCGAAGGAAACGTGCCAAATTTTCTACCTTCGCCAAAAGCCGAAAACCCATCCCGACGCACACTCAGGGTAAAAAAGTACTTACTCTGAATCGAGTACCCTAACCGGGCCATTGACGACAGTTGTCGGTTTTGGGTCGCCCCGGCGTCGATTTGGTAGCCTTCGCCGATTTCCAGCGAATTGTATCCTAACGCATCGTTAAAAATATTCTGGCTGGACAGCGACGAAAACTCATTAGACAATTGATATACGCCGTAGAGGAGTGTCAGATCAATGCTATGGTTTTGGGCAAACCGGCGCTGATATTTTACGATATTCTCCAGCGTAAAGTTTCGGGTTTCGCCCAGTCTCCGGGAGCCAGACCCAAGTCTGTTAAGCGGTTCATACGTTGGACTATAGTTATAGGTCTTCGAATCGGTACGGGTATAACCCGCATTCAGTTTATAACTCAACCCATTTACTATAGAAACGTCGGCATAGGCATTAGAGAAAAGAATATTGGTGATGGATTTATTTGAATTCAGGATAGTGCCTAACAGCGGATTGGGTACAAGACCCCAGTTTTGGGGCAGTGGCGTTGGCGAAACGCCATCTTCCAGGTATACATTTGCGAAAGGGCTCAGGTACGAGGTATAGAGTAGATTGGCTCGTACGCCTGAGTTATCCCGGGAAGAATAACCGGAATTGATGCCTAATTTCAGCCAGTCTGTCGCCTGTACACTTAAGTTTAATCTACTGGACAACCGGTTAAAATTATCTCCCCGAACCGGCGATTTAGCGTCCGTATACGCCCCTGAGAAAAAGTAACTTACGCGATCGGTTTTGCCGGACACACTAAGCTCATAATTTGACATAGGGGCTTTTTGCCTGATTACCTCGAAAGGGTCAATGGTTTTACCGGCGGCAATGTTGGCTTGTTCTATGACCGAAAACGGAACGCTTCCCCCTTCGGCGGCTTCGGCATCAACGCGGGCAGCTAAGTACTCCCCTGGATTGCGGTAATCCGGAAGGTAGGCATAATCAGAAGCACCCAAATACGTGTTGAATGAGAATTTGGGTTTCCCCGATTTCCCTTTTTTGGTGGTAATTTCGATCACCCCGTTGGTAGCGAGTGAGCCATATATTGCCGTAGAGCTTGCATCTTTTAAGATGTCTATGGTTTCAATATCGTTTGGATTAATATCGGCCAGGCTTCCTCCGGCGTAAATAATTCCATCCAGGACAATAAGCGGCGAATTGCTTGCCGAAATGGAATTAATCCCCCGTATGCGGATAGTGCCTGCCTGACCAGGCCGGCCATTGTCGATAACCTGTACCCCTGCTGTTGTCCCTCTTAGAATCTGGGAAGCATTGGTATTGGGTTGTAGTCGTGTTGCTTCTACATCGACACTGGCTATCGCTCCGGTCAGGTCTTTCTTCTTTTGGGTACCGTATCCGACAACGACTACCTCCTCGAGGGCCTTATCATCGGTTTTGAGCACTATGTTGAGCTGCGTTTGGCTACCCACAACTACTTCCTGCGACTTGTACCCGACAAAACTGAACATTAACACGGGGTTACCATTAGGCACATCGAGTTTATAGTTACCATTGGCATCCGTGGAAGTGCCTTTTTGCGTGCCTTTGATAACTATACTAACGCCGGGCAAGCCTAGTCCGGTCTCGTCGGTCACGGTTCCGGTCACCATGGCGTCGGCCCGGACCCTTCCGGTATTGACCTCAGCGTGCTGGCTATCAGTACCAGCCCCCGGTTCGGTTCCCTGGCTCTGGCCTTCTATGCCCTGGCGCGATAAGATAACCGTAGTATTTCCAACAACCCGGTAGGTAATGTTCCGTGGCGGGAAATAGCGATTAAAAATGGATTCTACGGTTTCGTTACGCACTTCTACATCAAGCCGTTCACCGGCTTTGAGGACATCCTTGCGATAAGAAAAAACAATCTCCGTTTTTTGCTCAATAACATTCAGCAACGCTTTCAGCGTAGTGTTTTTCAGCGAGATGGATACCTTTTCCTGTAGTTTCTCCTGGGCCAGCAATGGGTCGGCCATGGCCATATTGACCAGCAGGCAAACCAGCAGTAGTTGCGACACACTGATTCTCATAAGAGCGGTAAACTCTTTTTTGGTAAATAAAAATGGCATACTTTCGGTACGTTTTGTACTGGTAGACAAGACAATGATGCGCAGGTGTGCCACAAACACACCCGTTCGCAGGGGAATGATGTTGGTAGCATCATTCCTTTTTTGGGTTTTACGAGTGCTACATACGCGCAGGGTTCAGGGGTTATCGACAACCTGTTGATTCAATAATTATCTGAGCATCAATAATTTTATAGGAAGCACCGAGCGTCTGGCAGATCACATCCAGCTGGTTATACAGCGATTCCCCGTTAATTGTGGTAGTGATATAACATTCCGACAGTACGTCCTCATTAAACCGGATTTCTACTTCATAGAGGCGCCCCAGTTCCCTCAATACGGTAACTGCTGATGCGTCTTCAAACTTTATCCGAAATGTTTTCGGCTCTGCCTTAACGGGTAAAGGGGTTTCAACGAGTTGGCGGTTCAGGCCTTCACTTTCGCGATTGAGAACCGCCTGCTGATTGGGTAACAGCACCAGACCCTGCGTTTCAGGATCGTCAAAATCAATCCGGTTTTGCTTAAACACCGACACTTTACCGCTCCTGACCTGTACAATAACCTGCTTCTCACCAGCAAAGGCACTAACCCGGAAACTTGTCCCCAACACTTTGGTTACCAACTCATTGGCATACACATAAAAAGGCCTTTTCGGATCTTTACTCACTTCAAAAAAGGCTTCACCACTCAGTACCACTTCGCGTTTGCCAACTGCAAAATGAACCGGGTAACTTAGCTGACTTTCTTTTTTCAGGGTTATGCGCGAGCCGTCTTCGAGGATTACTAGACGTGGTTCGTCCGAAGAGTTAGCTACCTCCACGAATCGGGCTTTTTGCCTGGCCTTTGAGAGCAGATCGTCATAGGTTATGGTATGCTTCGGGCCATGCCACAACCAAAGCGATACAGCTACCCCAACCAGCATAAACAGCAATAACCCAACCTGAAGCAGTTGGTAAGAGCCGAACCGTCGGGCATGCCTGTGCCCCGTCTGGTTGAGCCCGGGCGTAGTTCCGGTTTCTGATTGAATAGCCTGCCAAATCTTTTGTTTATTCAGCAACATTTCCGGCTGTGTGGCCTCAAGTTGGTTAATAGCCCTGATCATGGTCTGGGCTTGCTGCATCAGCAACCGCTTTTCCGGGTAATGCTCATAAAATTGCTGCCATTGCGGATGACCGGCCTGTTGCAGCGTCCATGCCACAAAGGTGTCGTCGTGCAAAAAATCATTCAGTTGATAGTGGTTATATTCCATGTCCGTGTTTTCCCGTTCTATTGATGAGGTACATATTCTGCTCAGGATTACTCCTTTAGCCGGGTAAAAATTGCTATCGCCATAGGGAAAGCAGGCCGGGCAGCACAGTCAGAACAAATCTGATGCCCACTCTGAGAGCCGCGTAAGCTTTGTAAAGCAGATTACTGACCGACTGTTTACTAAGGTCCATGACGTTGGCTATTTCTTCCAGCTTCAGGCCCTGATAAAAGCGCAGATGAATGACCTCCCGCTGCCGGACCGCCAATCGGTCAATAGCCATACGGATACGGTTAACCTGATCCAGTTTCATTTCCTGGTCGATGGTATGTTGTTCTGCCGATAATATGACTAATAAGTCCAGAAAATCGTCAATGTCCCCGGCCTGGTCAAAAACATCATTACGTGCATTCCGAAGCACCTGATTCCGTAGGGAACGGATAAGGTAAAACTTGATACAATCCACATCGGAAAGGTAATGCCGTCTGCGCCACAGGTCCACGAAAACGTCCTGGATTGCATTTTCGAGCAGTTGGGAGTCTGCCGTCAGACGTCTGCCGTATAAGGCCAACTGAGAAAAATATTGGTCATAGATTTGCCGGAATGCTTCCTGGTCCCCCTCCTTGAAGGCAATCCAGCGGGTTTGGTCCTCGGTTAACGAGTGTTTTGTTGGATTTAAATTGACCTGGAGCATATGCAGTAACCGGCTATTTCATTAAAAATATGTAACTTATTACAGGAAAAAGCTAATTGTAGCCTATATCTATACAGGTACATTGTTTTTCTTTTCCTACCCTCTTTGCGTATTATTTTGAAAACTTTTTTGCCATGGCCAAGCGTTTTGAGCAGATTGTCAGTACCCTCAAGAAGGCTACCTTCTGGTAGCCTATTCCACGGGCAAGCGGGCCGGTTATCCGATGTGCCACTAAGTCTCAAGCCGATTACATGGATTTTATTATCCCAAGCCTGTCGATTTACCCATCTCTATGTGCTGGTGAAGAACATTGCGGCCAAGGATGGGGCTCGTCGGGCAGCTTTGTGCTCTGGTTATATGCTATATTTAAGCATCTCCCAACAGCTCTGGTGAACTTAGGAAGCCGCCATGTTAACTACCTCTCCCGCAAAGTAGGACCGGACCTGTTTGGTTGGATATGCGCCAATTAGAATTGTAGGGAACCAGACCTGCTAAAGGCCGTGGCGGTTGAATGTTTGGCCATTTGACACGAAGTTAAAAAGTTTCATGTCCGGATTTATTGGACCACCTCAAACGGCAGGATAGCCCTGAGCCACTGCCGATGCTTGATCCGGGAGCCGGCTCTGTCAATCGCCTGATTCCTATTCTAAACGACTCAAATTTTAGTTTGAGCCGTCTCAAATTCCCGGTGAGTCGCTTTAGCCACCGATGACGCGTCAACGTTAGGAGATAAGGCGCGTTAATACCGTCTTCAGAAAGTTTAATCCGATACGCTAAGGGGTAGTCCACCTCTTAAGGCTATACCTATATAAAGCAAAAAAACCGGCCAAAACCGGCCGGTCTGTCAATAATTAAGCCCTCAGCAGGATAGTTAATTACCTTCCGGCTGAGGGCTAGTGACTTACGCTGTTACTGTTTGACAACCTTCAGTGATTTCATTTGCTGCCCGGAGCGTACCTGAAGCAGATAGACGCCGGCGGGCGCACCGGCCGGTATAGCAAAACGTTCGGTATGCCGCTCACTGCCGATCAGCTGCGTCTGCTCGGCCATCGTCTGGCCCGTCAGATTAAGGAGGGTTAGCCGAATGGTCTGTCCGGCTGCCTTCCTGATAATCAGGTTAACCTGGTCCGCAACCGGATTCGGGAACAGCGTTACATCAAATAAAGAACTGTTGCCGGTACCTGCAGGATCGGTCACCGCACATGTACTGGTAAACGACTGCGTAAAGACGCGGCCATTCTGGCGTGCCTCCAGGCTAAAGGTCGTGCTGCTGCGTTGCCAGTCCGGCACAAAAAAGTCTGCCTCAGAGGCCCAGTCGCGCAGGCCGGATACCCTGTACTCAATAGGCTCGCCGGATCCGCCCTCTACCTGAATAGTGAGCTTACCGCTGGTACAATTAAACGATGGGGTTAGTACTGTCAGGGCGGGTGGTGGTGTTAACTTCCACAATGCTCCCTCACGGGTATCGAAATAGATACTACCCTGAAATAAAGTCAGATTGTAGGGCAGCGAACCGGTCAGACCCGGTATCAGATCCCCCGTCAGCCGGGTACCGTCAGCTGTACCGTCGGTCTGCCAGACTTCCGGCCCGGTTGTTCCGTCATCGCCGGTGAAATAAAGCAGCCCGTTTGCCTCAACCGGACGTACATAGGCGATACCATTTGCCCGCCCCGGATTAAGGTCACGGACCGGTGTTCCGTCTAACCGGCTTAATTCATTTCCCGTTAACGTTGTCGATGCAGGCCCGTAAATCCGGCCATTATAGCTGACACTGTATCCTCCGCGTAATACATCAGCATCGGGAACGGGAGTTACTGCCTCGAAAGCTCCCGTCGACCGGTTTTGACGCCAGGTCGGCTGCGGTCCTGTACCGGTTGATCGTTTATAAAGCTCGCCGAATGCATTGAAGTAGGCAGAAACTCCGGATCCTGTCTCAAGCTGAACGGTTCCGGCAGCAGTACCATCACTTTTCCAGGATGTAAAACCGGTACTGTGAAGTGTCAGATAAATGCCGTCGCTACCCGTACCCCAGGTCTGGAGTGTTCCGGGTATCTGAGCAATCCGGCTGGTACCGGCAGAAGTACCGTCGCTGCTCAATATGGCCGTTTCCTGATAGGTGGAGCCCGCCGCTGTGTAGAAATACAGCTTTTTGTTAAAGATTTTAGGTGCATCTGCACGTACCGCCAGCCGCAGGGTTCCTTCAGGGGTGCCATCCGTGCTCCATAATCCTCCGAGTATCTTAAAAATCACCAGGTCATTAAACTGCAGGAAGATCTCTCCGCCAATATCCCCGAAATCCCGAAGTCGTATGGTGCCGGCTTCTGTTCCGTCTGTTTTATATAATGACGTACCGGCAAAAAAATACAGCGTACCGCTGGCATTAAAAAGACTAACCGGAGCCGTTGAGCCATATGACAGGCCGGGCGTAATGTCTTTGACAAGCCGTGTGCCGCCGGCCGTACCATCTGTCCGCAACAACTCAGCGCCGGTAGTACTATCCCAACCCACGAAGTACAGGTAATTTCCCGACGAGGTTAGTTTTGCCTCGTAAGATACTTCGGACATGGGCCGGTAAACACCCTTTTTCAGCAACGGGGTAAAGGATTGCGCCATGCTGTCTGAAACAATCAGCCACAGCAGGGCCAGAAGCGTGTAAAATCGTCGTTTGTTCATAAAGTTGATATTGTATTCTGAAAATAATTGGTAGTACTGGTCAGGATAACACCACGGGTATTGCCTTTCGGGTAAACAGACACGCATGTATGCCGCTGATGTTGCAACCAGACCGAAAAAAAACTGACAAAAAAAAGTTTTAAATAAAACACCTGACGTGCAACAAAACCGGGCGGTTATGGTGTCTGTAAGCAGGCAGACACCTGCAGAAACAGGCCGGCATCCGGCACTCAACGTATGAACAACCTGAAAGTCCTGCCCGGACTGGTGCTACTGATACTGATAATCACTAGCTGCAACCGGTTTATTAATGATCAGCCAAAACCCGAAAAAGGTCCGTCAACGCGTACAGTAGCCTCGCTGATGAGTCTGTATCCGCAGGCACAGAATATCGAATTTACTACCATTATTCCGGATCAGTGCTGGCTTGCTACCTTTTCCCAGCATCAGCAGCGTTATAAGGCAATCACCGATTCTGAGCAGGTGCTGACAACGGATCTGCTGATCGATAGTTCGCTGCCCGACTCGCTCACCCGGCTGCTGGAACCGACAGTCATTGCGGGCGGGATACTGAGTAACCCCCGGTTTCTCCAGTATGAAGTAAACCACACCGTTGTAAGCCCCGGCGGGAGATTTATCTATACTTACACGGATTATATCTGGCAGCAACAGCGTTACACCCTGTATTGGATGAGTGCATGGCCGCCGGTGGGAAAACCTTTTTACAACATTAACATGGTACCTTATCAGCCGGTCCGCTATAGTATCCATTCGGTGAGTGGGTTACCCGAACCCCTGCAGGCCTCGCTGCGTGATCAGGGTATGGAATTGGATGATGCCCGTATTGATATGAACGATAAAGGCCGGCAAAACTTTGTGCTGTTGGTCCGGATACCATCCCGTCCCCTCTACGAACAAAACTGGCAGCTGTTTTACACTTCGGACGGCAAATTACTGGCGGCCGTAAATGAGGCTGTCGGCACGCGGTTTCAGGAGACAGCGCTATTACCTTCTGCAATACAGGATTACCTGCAGCGTCCCGAACTGAACGGCTTCAGATTAGGTCAGCATGGCGGCTACAGCGGATCATTTGCCCGTTATGAGTTTGGCGGCATCACTACATTTGCCGTTAATGTCGAAAAGGATAAACAGCAATGGCAGATGCTGTTTTCGGGCTCAGGTCAGCTCATCCGGCGTTCATTTCTGACGTACGGCTCATTTTAAATCCGGTTTCTTAACCCGTTTTAGTTCCACATCTGCTCATGGCGTTATTTGGCCGTAAGTCTTACCGGACCCTGACCGAACTGGTCGCCGGTTGCCAGCAGCGGCAACCGCGGGCACAGCGGGCCCTTTACGAGCGCTATCAGGGGCGGATGCTTGGCGTTTGCGTACGTTACGCCCGTACACTGGCCGAGGCTGAAGACATTTTTCAGGAAGCATTTCTGAAAGTATTTGACCATATCCACGAGCTGACCAAACCGGAATCGGCCGATAGCTGGGTGAAGTCCGTGATAGTCAGAACGGCCATTAACTATTATAACCGTACCACCCGAACCGAAGAACAATATACGGGGTATGAGAGCCTGTCCGATACCCCGGTCAGTGATGATCACCTGCCGGTTCTGGCCGGATACGATCACGAGGCCATACTAGCCTTGCTGGCACGATTAACCGATGATTACCGTATGGTGATCAATCTGTATCTGATCGAAGGGTATACACATGCAGAGATCGCTGCATTACTGAAGATTCCTGAGGCCACTGTCCGGTCCCGTTACAGCCGGGCCCGACAGTGGCTGGTAAACTATATCAACCAACATGGCATCCAACGACATGAATTCCTGGGAGAAGGATCCTGATGAGCTGTTGCGCCGGCGGTGGCAAAAGGTATTTAATGAGTTTGAGGTTCAGCCTCGCCCGGCACTAACCCGTCAGATTTTAGGCCGGCCGGTCTCCGGCAAACAGCTTAAACGCCGCCTGCTGGTATCGGTATGTATAGGGTTATTCATAGCTTTAACGCCCCTTGCCATTTACAGGGACATGGTGCCGCAGCAGACAATAACCAGGTTACCCGTACAGCGGAAAGAGCAGATATCTATTCAGGGCATTAAAGCGCTGCAACCGGCTACCGGTCTGTTACGAACTTCAGGTCAGACTATAAAGCCGGCATCTGATAACACAGACCGCGTGGCATTACGCAGGAAAGATACCGGATTTGTTGCAGAACAGGCAGACCGGTTGCCGGTTACCGTCACGACGGGGAAGCAAAATGCCGGCAAACAGGTTCGGGATAGCGGCTTAAAAACAGCTGACGGAAACGTGCCGTTTGTGGGTAGAAAAACTCAGGATACCGGTTCCCGTGTCGCAGCTATCCGCACAGGAATAAAATCGGGCCCTGCCAGGCACTTGCAGACGGATTCTGTTGCAGCAGAAATTTCGTTGACGGGAGCGGCTCCGCCTCTCCATACTGGTTCAGACTCATTGACAACCGCCGGCTTTGCGTTGGTAATACCGGTAGTGGACCATCCGTACAGAATGCAGTATATAAATGCGAGACGACTCCTGACGCTTCCCGGAATACCGATTTTAACTTCCATAGCGGATAGTTCGGCTCCCGTGGTACCGGACGCGCCCCGTAAGCAGCTTCGCTGGTTTGCAGAAGTATTGCCACAAAGCAGCTTTCAGCAGATGCATGTAAGTCAAACGGTTCCCGGCTATCTGACACCCGCAGGCGTGCCGGTAGCTTTTGCACCGGCAACGTGGGGCTATCAGCTGCATGGTGGTTTCCGGTTCGGACCGTTCGAGACGTATCTGGTAGCTGGCCATCTACGCAGCTGGGCAAGTTATACAGTACATGAAAACCGGTACCGTGTTGAGCCGGGATCGGCTACAGCCTACAGCGCTGTCCGGGAAACCTACACGATCTCGGAAAACCGGCTGCTGCCGCTGATTGGGCTCGGTATCAATCAGGATAAGTTACTGTTTAAGGGCCGCTATCAGGCCGGTTTCGGGGGGCAGCTACTGTATCTGACCGCCAGTTCCCGAACACTGGCAGATCTGCGGGCAAAAGCCGGACGGGTGTTTTGTAAATGGAATTATAGCTGGTTTACCGGATTATCAGTGGATTACGGACTGAATCATCTAATGAGCGAACATAAACATCTGGCCATCCGGCCGCTTCTGGTAGGAGTAGTTTTGAGGATACAACCGAAACCCGGACAATGAGCCTATAGGTCCAAACGGGCTTCATCAGTGGTCGAACAAATCAATGTAAACTACGTCAATAAAGATAACTTCTATAAGCATTACCCAAGTCCTGTTCGCTTGTGAAACACTTATTGGCTCATTGATCCGATTTATTCTGATTCATGCTTAAATACCCATTAGCTAAGTCCAACAAATTAAGCGCCATCAAATAGGGAATGATGAAGGGGAACGCAGGGATCGACACTAAGTAAGTCACAATTTCTAGCGGTCCGATCGAAAATGAGGGTAGCACGCTCAGTAAAGCCCCGACCAGACTGAAAGTTACATAAAGACGACACGCCCCGGGTTTTAACCAGCCTACCAATTGTAGCGCTCGCCCAAAAGCAGCACTAGCCAAATAAAACAGGGCAACTTCCACCCCACTGATCCACGTAAACAGGGCTCGCATGGCTAAATACCAATCGGGTCGTTTGACGATGGAACCAGGAGGAAAATTGGTGAAGGATTCGACTAAATAACTTCCCCAATAGGCCATATTGAGGATAAATAAAGGCAATGCTATACTTATGGCCAGCAAGCCAAGTAAACTGTACGTCTTCTCGCCGTGTTCCCGGAGCTGGCTGGCCAGTAAGGCCAAGCCAGCCGTGATTGAAATTCCCCCCGCGATCAGCAGGGCATAGCGAATCTGTTGTTCGGTAGCGGTCTGGACCCATTCGGGTATGGAAGTAGGCGGAGGTCCCATACCCGCAAAAACGGTAAACCCGATCCAGGGAATGGCGACTAACAGGGCAATAGTCCCGAGCTGCTTTTGCCCCGGATCGGGATTGGTGAAGCAGTTCTTTCCCAGGCGCCAAACTGCGACTGCCATCAGCAGGGCATGGGCCAGCCAGATGGGTAGATAGAGTTGAGGATTGCTGTGACCTAGTGCTAACGCTATAACAGCGGCTAAAAAAGGAACCAGGGTCAGGTAGAAGCGGCTGAGTTTTTGTGAATTTGTCATCAAGATGTGGCCAGGCAAATTGAGTTATTTATCATCATCGGCAAGTTACCAAATCTCTGAATCTTACAACCCCTCAAATCTAAAGGCAGAAGCATTTAGTACCCGAATCTGCCTAAAAAAGTCTCCAGTCAAATGCAAAAAGACTAGTTTTCATAATTATAAAATTTACGTTTACTTCGTAGCGGATTTACAGTCTGGATTACACGGCCAGCGCTACCCGGGATACGCGGTACCGGTTCAACCTCCGCGACGTGCGGAATGATTACCTGACGAATGATCAATACATAGAATGGACACCCCGTTGAAGTTGCTAGTCGTGGAGGACGACATGATCATTGCTGCCACCATTGCCCTGCAACTCACTAAACTTGGCTATGAGGTGAGCGGGATTGTGCCGAGGGGCGAGGAAGCCATTCAACATGCTGAAACCAACCGGCCTGACCTAATTCTGCTCGATATCAGCCTAAAAGGCGCACTCGACGGTATCGATACCGCCCACGCAATCCACCAGCAGTGGAATATCCCGATTATTTACGTCACGGCCAATACCGACGAAGCCACCTTTGCCAGGGCAAAAAAAACGCGTCCTTACGCTTTCATATCCAAACCGGTCCGGGCACTTGAATTACAACGGGCTATCGAGTTGGCCGTGAGCCGCATGGCCGACGAGCCGCCCATCTCCGCGCACCCTGCCCCCGACGCGCCCTTTGTGCTCAGTGACCGGATTTTTGTACGGTACCGCGAAAAGATCGTCAAGATTTTCATCGCCGATATTCTTTATCTGGAAGCAGACCGCAACTATTGCCACCTTTACACCGCCACTAAAGACTATCTGCTGACAACGACCCTGAAGGCGATGGAAGACAAACTCCCGATAGCCTGTTTTGTGCGGGTACACCGGTCCTATCTGGCCAATCTGATGCAGGTCGATGAGGTAGGCGAAGGCTATATCGGGATCAAGGGCAAAACGATTCCGCTCAGCCATCTCCTGCGCGATGCATTACTGAAACGAATCCAGACTATTTGAGACTGCCGGACAAAACCGGCATTACCGTTCACACATCCGGTAAAAAAATACCCCCTTTCGGACAGTAAAAGAATACGCTCGTCCGGACAAACTTGGTTGGGGAATACGCTGGCGATAGTTTAGAACCGTTGATGGTCAAGTCGCTCTGCCGGGTTGATTTCGTTCATCGGCGATAATCTGTACAGCTATGCGTTGGCTTCTAACGTTGGCTAAACCCGTTATTCAGTCAATTCAAATCCCCCAAACCAAACCAATGAAGACAAATCAAGTACCCTGGATACTGGCCGTTGTTATTGCCCTGTTTACCGCCGGTTGCACGACACCCGCAAAGGATACGGATACAAACATGCTCGGCGCGCCGGCCATGACACCTGAACAAAAGCAGGCGATTGAACAGGAAATCTCTTCCCTTGTGAAAGAGTTCTTCCGGCAGGTCCAAAAACTGGACATTGAAACCTGCATGACCTACTTTGAAAACACGCCTGATTTTCAAGCCGTCAATCCCGATGGCACCCTGGGCAACTACGACGCGCTGAAAAAATTGAATGCAGACGGGTTTAACCAGATGAAGACATTTAGCGTCGTACCAAATAAGGAAGTGATTCGGGTTTTAACTGACTCACTGGTGCTCTATACGTTCTCGATGGAACAGAATGCAACGCTCAAAACCGGCCAGAAAATGAAGTTTGAGCATGTAGCGGGAACAATGCTCTTCACCAAAATCAATGGCGCCTGGAAAGCGACGTTTTACCATGAGTCTGCATCGGCACCGGTAGCCGTCAATTAGTAAAGACTGAGCGCCTATACAACCTGTATCCTCGCAGCCTTTTTTTCTGATTCATAAGCCCATGAAAATCAACCAATTTCTGCCTTCGCTGTTACCGGTCACTTTTGCTGTTTTGCTCATTGGCCTGACCGTTGCAGGCTGTGACCCGAAACCAAACACCGGCAAGGCTTACGAACTCCAGACCTACTTTGCCCCCGCCGATACGGGTATACAAACCGGGGGCGTGAAAATAATCCCGATCAAGACACCGAAAGGCACATTCAACGTGTGGACGTACAGAGGATTGCCCGCCCGCAAGCAGTAGTATTACGGTAAATTAGAGGATCATTTCTGTCTTGCAAAAAGCACTTCACTGATCACAGGTGAAGTGCTTTTTTTATTCCATGCTATCACATACACTGACTGGGCTTTTCTGCTATTGCGCATCGATTAACTTGTAGGAAAGTATCTAACTTATTATTACCAATGCAAATCATCGGTTACTATTAAAGTTAATGTTGGCATGTTTTTATGACAAGTTCACCTGCTTTAACCACGGTTTCACCAGTCATTCAAACATCGCCATGCATTGCTTGAAAACTTAAAGTTACTTTTGAAAAGTCAAAATTGATATTGTTTTACATAATCTGAATAACAAAAATGAAATTAATTTATGCTGTTAGCCTGTACATATTATTGATTATTCCAAAGAGTGCATATGGGCAATGTATTCAGACTAATTTGCTAAATAATCCTGCACCACTTTACTTAGCTACAGGGGATTTAAATGGTGATAATAAACCTGATATATTATCAACTAATTTTAACAATAATAACATTTCTTATTTTACTAATAATGGTAATGGTGGGTTTAGCACAGCAACTAATTTCACAATAGTTTCCGGCAACTCGCCTTTTATAGTTTCCGGCGATTTTAACGGAGATGCCAGGCTGGATGTATTAGCAACTGACGGGGGAAATCAACTAATAAAAATTGTTTATAATGATGGTTCCGGTAATTTTCCTACATCGTTAAGTATTTCGGCCGGAGGGAACCCTAATTCTGCCGTAACCGGTGATTTCAATAATGATTCCCGCCTGGACTTTGCTGTTACAGATTTTAATGCAAGCAAAGTGTCCATATTTATTAATAATGGATCAGGATTTAATGCTCCTGCTTTTATTTCTGTAGGTTCGGGTCCTGCTGCCATAGTCGCAGGAGACTTAAATAGTGACGGCTTTATCGATTTAGTTTCAGCGAATCTACAAGGTAATTCCGCATCTGTATTACTTAACAATGGTTCCGGTAATTTTACAGCCGCTACAACATTACCAGTAGGTAACCAGCCTCAAGCTTTAGCGATTGGGGATTTTAACGGTGATTCTAAACCTGACTTTGCGGTACCGAATAGTGCCGATAATACTGTTACTGTTTACACCAATAGTGGCTCAGGTAGCTTTAATGCACCGGTTACGTATCCCGTGCAGGATGGACCTAACGGTATTACCGCTATTGATTATAATGGCGATAGTAAACTGGATCTGGTAACCAGTAATTTTTACAGTAATTCCATATCCATATTATTAAATAACGGTCTGGGTGGATTTATTGCGGCCACTCACGTACCTGTTGGTTCACAGGGATCAACGTCAAGGCCTGTCTTTATAATAAAAGACGATTTTAATTCTGATTCAAGGTCAGATATTGCTGTATCCAATGCTAATGATAATTCAATATCAGTTATTTTACCTGTAACCGGTACACCGGCTGCTATCCTGACGTTGTTTGCAGAAGAGTCTGGTTGTCCTGCACGGGTAATCGGGCAAGCAACCGGAACTTCATTTATCTTTACCGGGCCGGAAAATTATGTATACAGTAATGTATTCAGGCAGGCAGGTACACATACTGTTTCCGGAATTAATATCAAAAAAGAAGGTATCTACACCTTAACTGCAACATACGAAAGTCAATGCGCAACCCAGTCAATAAGTAGAAGTATTCAGATTAACAAGACTTGTCCTTAACAAAAAGAGCATATTTATTAGATTGCATGATAGTATCATATTAAATAAATATACCCTTTTAATTTATACTATTCATTTCTGTAATAGTATATCTTGGGTTGTGAATCATATCTTTAATCTTAATCAGTCAAAATTAACGCATATGGAGAATCGTACAGGTTATTATCCTGTCCTGTTAATTCGTTAACGTTACTTAAGACAAACCAGCTAGCAGGTAAGGCAATTCCTTACCTGCTAGCTGGCGTTATTAGCAAACAAGATGGTATTTCCAGGTATATTTATGCAATAAAGTTATTTATACGTTTGCGTCATGCAAAAGGTTAATTCACTTCCAGAGGCCTTAAGCCAGAACAGTCAGTTACCAATCCGGATTGTCTCCCCCGATTTCGGGCATTTGGCAACTCAGGATATTGATACCTCTAAACACCCCCACCGGTTACCGTATTATTTCTTTCTGTTTATCCGGCAGGGGGCAACCCGGTACGGAATAGATGGGCAAACGTTTGACCTCGGCGAGTATGAATTAGTCGTCTCACTGCCACATCAGATTCAGCACAAGCCCCACAATCTTGAGGCATGTAAGTACTATAAATTAGGTTTTGATGATCAATGCCTGTCCCGCTTACCCAGGCAGTACCCGTTTCTGCTCAATCCGCTTGCTTTGCAAAAAATCAGCTTTTCTGCCGCAGCGGCCGAAAGGCTGCGGGCGATATTCGAACTATTACAGGGGTTGTTATCGGTTTCGGATACGGATCCTGACCTTATCTTAGCCCACCTGCACACCCTGCTGACCGAAATCAATTCGGCCTACTTTGGGGCAGATGCGCAACCAGCCGACCCTAAACTGGCAAAATATATCGCCTTCCGTGTGTTCGTTGAAAATAACCTGACTGAGCATCCGACCATCCATCATGCTGCCAGGGAACTGGCCCTGAGCACGGACCGGTTAAATCAGCTGGTCAAACAGTATTCCGGCCTTTCACCCAAAGAATTCATTAACCGTCGCCTGATTCTTGAGGCAAGGCGCCGGTTGCATTACGGCGAACGGTCTTCCGTAAAGGAGTTAGCCTTTGAGCTGGGCTTTAATGACCCCGCCTATTTCTCGCGTTTGTTCAGAAAGGTCACCGGTAAGACGGTTACGGCTTTCTTTCGGGATTTGTCCGCAACGTAACGGTTTTTGTCCGGTCCCGGCCGCGTATTTCTCCTGAGCTTTGTGCAGTTAAATCAACTGTTTCACAAATGATGAATCAACCAGGAAAAGTATTGATAACCGGCGTGACGGGCCTTGTCGGGGAGCCCCTGCTACAACGTCTTGCTACTACAGGTATAGACTGCCGCGCGCTGGTGCGTGCCGGGAAACGTGTTCCGGCTTCGGTGTCAGTTGCAGAAGGAGATCTGTTCGATGTTACATCCCTCAACGAAGCGGTCAGGGACGTGTCAGCCATTATCCATCTGGCGGCGGTATTTCGCACAAAAGACACGGATCTGATCTGGAAAAGCAATCTGGAAGGGACGCGCAACCTGATCAGTGCGGCGAAAGTACATGCGCCTGCGGCCCGTTTTATCTTTGCAAGCACAACGCATGTCTACAATGCAGCTAATCCGCATCCCGGTCGGGAGGATGATGAAGTCGCTCCGGTACAAGCCTACCCGGCCAGTAAGGTTGCGGCTGAAAAGGAGCTGCGTGCGAGTGGTCTTAACTGGGTCGTTCTTCGGTTCCCGTTCGTCTATGGTGATGGAGACGGGCATCTGGAAGCCCTACCCAACCATGTGATTGCCGGTAAATGGCACCCTGCGATGCGAATGAGTACGATTCACCACCGCGACATTGCAACGGCTATGAACCTGGCGTTAGCCGGGGCGATGGACGGGCGCATCGTCAATATTGCCGATGACGCGCCGACATCGGTTTACGAATTAGCCCGGTTAGTGGGTCAGCCGCTCGAATCCTCCGCTGAGCCGCTGGTTAACCCCTGGTATCTGCTCAGTGACACGTCACTTGCACGTAGCCTTGGTTTCCAGCCCACCGTACGGACAGTCTATCAGGCCGTTCAGGAGACGATTTTGTGATGTATGTCAGCGCATGGTTTAGTGAGTAAAAACAGCCTGAGGAGACGCTTCAATCTAATCTGTAATTAACTCACTAAACCTGCCTGAGCACGTAAGGTTGTGCGTCCGGGAAAAAACCATATAAGCAGTAATGTAATTGATTTCGTTAATTTTCCGGTCAACCGCGAGCTGAGAGGTGTTATGATCAGGCAGGTCGTTTTCTGTAAAATCAGCTACGGCTCTAATTGCTTTAGAATGACTGTCCTCAGCCGCTGTTCATGCTGGTCGCCCCATTGACCAATTGCTCCAATGACCGGTATAAGTGACTTACCGAAATCAGTAAGGTAATATTCTACTTTGGGCGGAACGACCGGGTAAATTATTTTCCCGATCAATTCGTGGCTTTCCAGTTCCTTCAACTGTACGTCCAGCACCCGCCGCGATGCACCCGGAATTTTTCGCTGCAGCTCACTGGGGCGCTGAAAACCTTCATGGATAAACCACAACAGGCGCATTTTCCATTTTCCGTAAAGCACTTCGCCAATCAGATCCAGACCGCACGTCAATTCAGGCATTATCTTTCGTTCGTACATACGTCAAAGATAATTCTACAGCATCATGCGGTCAATACGGATAAATTTATCCCTGTCTGATTCGTAAATCCGTACTTGTCATTACCTGTCCTACGTCCGAATTTTGTCCTGACAAAACAGCAAACGTATGAACTATACAGTTGAAAACGAACTGACAGGCAAGATCGCCCTCGTAACGGGCGGCACCAAAGGTACTGGTAAAGCCATTGCCGACCGGCTTATGAAAGCAGGAGCAACCGTGATCACTTCTGCCAGAAATAAGCCGGATGAACAGAGTGACGGCGTTCATTTTATAGCGGCAGATCTCTCACAGGCAGAACAGAGTCAGCGCTTTATAAAAAATGTGCTTGATCAGTTTGGTCCTCCGGACATTCTGATCAACAATATGGGTGGCTCAGAAACGCCAGGCGGTGGTTTTGCTGTACTTTCTGACGACGACTGGTCGCAATCGATCCAAACGAATCTATTGGCAGCCGTGCGGCTGGACCGTGGTTTTCTTCCCGGTATGCTCAATCGCGGAGGAGGAGTCATCATTCATATTGGTTCCATACAGGCAAAACTTCCGCTCTATGATTCCACACTGCCTTATGCGGCCGCTAAAGCTGCCTTACTCAACTACAGCAAAAACCTGTCGAATGAAGTGTCACCGAAGGGAATACGTGTACTGACGGTTTCGCCGGGGTGGATCATGACGACCGGCTCTGCCCGGATGATGGAGCGTATTGCCAAAAGCTCGGGTGGTACCGTTGAGGAGGCTACGCAGGAGGTAATGTCTGCCCTGGGCGGCATTCCGTTCGGGAGACCCGCCCGGCCACAGGAAGTTGCAGAACTCGTAGGCTCTCCGCCATCCGCCAGGGCGGCCTATTCAACCGGA
>NZ_CAMFHL010000132.1 GCF_945952095.1 uncultured Arsenicibacter sp.
GCTTATTTTATTATTAGTGAATAAAACCCTATTCGTTATTGCCGGACCAACTGCGGTCGGAAAAACAAATTTCTGTGTACAGGTAGCCCGGAATTTACAGACTGAAATAATTTCTGCTGACTCACGCCAGCTTTACCGGGAACTATCGATCGGAACGGCGAAACCAACGGCCGACGAAATGGGTGGTGTCCCCCATCATTTTATTGACTCCCATTCGGTAACAGAGCTTGTCAGCGCCGGGCAGTTTGAGCGGGAAGCGCTGGCGTTGCTTAGCGGTCTTTTCCGGCGGCACGATATTGTTGTCGTTACCGGTGGCACCGGCTTATACATTCAGGCACTTTGCTCCGGTCTGGATGACATTCCGCTGCCGGATAGTACGACCCGAGATACACTCATGCAACGGCTGGAAACAGAGGGATTACCGGCCTTACAGGCTCAGCTCACGGCGCTGGACCCGGACTATGCCGGAGAAGCTGACATGCAGAACTGGCAGCGGGTTGTCCGTGCCCTGGAAGTTTGTCTGACAACCGGTAAGCCCTATTCATCGTTCCGGCAACGGTCAGTTAAGGACCGGCCCTTCACAACGATTTACTGCGCCCTCGAACGCCCGCGTGAAGAACTTTACCGGCGTATTGACCAGCGAATGGATCAGATGCTGGCAGCGGGCCTGGTCGAGGAAGTCCGGTCGCTTGCAGCTTACCGCCAACATAACGCCCTGCAAACAGTAGGTTATAAAGAGGTGTTCGGGTACCTCGACGGGGCCTATGATTACAGCACCATGGTCGAGCTGCTGAAACGGAATTCACGGCGGTATGCCAAACGCCAGCTGACCTGGTTCAGACATCAGGGAAATTATACCTGGTTTGCTGCCGACGACCTTGACGGCCTGCTTCAATGGGTCGCAGCGCAGCGCCTGTAAGCGCTGTGCTGCGGCAGATCATTTACAGAGCACGATAGGCCAGAATACCACCCGTCACGTTACGGACGTTGTTAAAGCCATTCTCTTCGAGCAGCTGCTGGGCACGGCCACTGCGGGCTCCCGAACGGCAATGGACAATCACTTCTTCATCCTGAAGTCCGTCCAGTTCATCAATACGATAAGGCAGCTCGCCGAGCGGGATCAGGGTGGCCCCCAGGTTATCTTCTGTGTATTCGTTTGGTTCACGGACGTCGAAGAAGTTCAGCTTCTCCCCTTTTTCGAGCCGGTCTTTTAATTCGCTAACTGAAATATCCATAATCTGTATCGTAAATTGTCTGATTGATTTCCCTTACAGCCGGCTGAGCGTGGTATAATTATGTATGCCTACGAGTTTCCACGGCAGCATCGTCATACGCCCTTCCAGGTTTTTAATTTCCTGCCGCGCAAGGTCCTTTTCTCCGGTTCTAATGAGCAGCAAGGCAAAATAGTTCCGGACAATGTATGTTTGCAGCCCGGCATCCTGCGGGTCTTTATACGCCTTATAGAGCGACAACACAGCCGCCTTACGGGACTCGTCGTCAAAATAGGTCCGGAAGGCTTCTTCCTGCCCGTCAAAATTGAGTTGTATCCACGTTTCCAGCATGGCCGACAGATGAACACCGGTCAGCAGCGGCCATGTTTTGATATCACAGCAGGTTGCCAGAAAATGGTCCATTTGTTCGATACTGCCTCCCCATTTCGGGGTCAGGGCATTCAGCATGGCCATATGGGCTCCCAGATGATCAGGTACGAGCGCTTTCGCCTGCTCAAAATAAGTCATCAGCACTTCCTCCTCTTCTTCCAGACCCATCAGCACCGGCAACATCCGCGAAAAGCATTGCGGATCGCTTCCGTTGCGTTCAATCGCGCCCAGAAAAGCGGCACGGGCACTGTTCAGTAAATCAACAAAGGCTTTTGTCTGCTCAAGACTTACATCTTTTGCGAGTTTTGAACTCCGTGCGTCCCAGGCTTCTTTGGTCAGGATCATCCCTGTCAGTAAAAACGGCAGGTGGGCAGCAGGCCGGCGGGCAATCCAGGTTTCCAGCGGTGCAGCAGATGAAGCAAGCTGATTCACGAGCCCCTCGGCAATCAGCGCCTGCTCGTGCCAGGGAGCTGCCTGATACGCGTCTTCCAGCGCCGGAAAATCCCCTGCTGTCAGCATACCGGTAAATAAGGGCAGCTGCTCAAAACCGAGTGTGTTGTCGGGTTGATCTGATTTAGGAACCGACACAGCCTTCGGCGAAAAAAGGCGCTTAAAAAATGACATAGTTACGATTAGTTAATCAACAGCCGCTGCACAACTGACCGCTGGCTGTTACTCATCCGGATCAGATACATACCCGTCGGAAGGCCCGGCAAATCGGCCGTTTGCTGTCCGGATGCCGGTGTAATCACATGAATTGACCGGCCGTTCAGGTCGAATAGTTCCAGCTTTTTAATAGCCGGATGTTTCCAGGCAATCCGGCCGGATGTCGGATTCGGATATACCTTCATTTCGTCCGTTTCTTCTTCCGGATTGGCCAGTACAACCTCAGCGCCTTTCCCCCCCATAATCGGGCGGATCATAAACGCACCGGTAAGCGCCAGCTGCGGTGTTTTCAGGTTTTGTATCCAGTCGGTGCCCGGTCCGGCGCGGTAGAAAAGCTCCGATCCGAAGGGACTGTTTTTATCCAGACCCAGCCGGAGTTTAGACAGTTCATCTTCACTGATCTGCTGATAGCCGACGAAAAACGTATCGGTTAACGCCACCTGCCGGTCAAATTTAAACTCAACAAACCCGTTCCGCGCCGGCGGATACTGCATCGCGAATGTTTTGTAGTAAAGTTCTGTACCAGGCTTGCCCTTATCATTGGCATAGACACGAATGGTAAACTGCTGTCCCGTCTGATCAACGTTAAACGGCATAATGTAGGCGTAAACGCCGGACATGAGGTCTGCCTTGTTCAGCACAAACCGGACGGCCCAGCGTTCCAGCCGGCCGATCTGGGTAGCACTTTCGGCGCTGCCGTCATCATACGCGTAATAATTATCCAGTACCGTAACCCCCGAAATAGTGTCATTTCGGCGCAGGTTCACCGTTGGAATCGACGGGTTCTGATCATCGGTGGTCAGTACGTCAAAGGTATGTTTCAGGACAACCCTGCCCGCCGGAAACGTACCGGTGACCGGTGTCAGCCGTGCACTCAGCACCTGCGAGTTCAGCGAAGGAATCAGTTTTGACTGCGTCTGCGTATCCTGAATCAACCGGCCGGTAACCAGCTCACGGGTGGTGAACCGGAAGCTGGTAAAGTTGAAGTTATTGAACAGGTTGACAATATCCGTCCGGATTGAGTCGGCGGTCTCCGCTGCCGGGTTGATCAGGTACTGATTCAGCGGCATGGCAGTATATCGTTTCAGAAACGAAGGACCTACCGCCTGCCGCGTGGCAATATCGCGGATATACCGGTCGGTTAATGACCGTTTGCTGTTCAGGTAAATGTAATCAATGTTCCAGGTATCGTACGCGCCTGATGACCGGCCAATGGCGCGGAACCGGAACTGAAACGTGCCATACAGAAATTTGGTGGCCCGGATGCTGACAAACGCCTGCCGGAAGTTATTATCGGGACGGCCGCCATACTGATACCATACTGTTTCCCAGACGCCCAGATTATTCCGCATTTCCAGTTTCAGCGTATCATCTTCGTCGGGCAGTTCACCTAACCCGCGGATCTGCCAGTAAAAGCTAAGATAAACCGAGTCGGCAGGTGCCAGCCCGCCCAGGTTGATTGGCTGGGATTGGAGCGTGTCATTGCTGCCCGCCGCAAACCGGTCGGTCAGCGTGTACGGCAACCCGTTGGGAGCCAGCCCGTCGAAGGTGGCTACATTCACCGACGGGTGGTTAATGCCCATCGTATTATTGATGTAGACACTGCTTGACTGCCAGAGTTTCGGGTCGGGGCGGTTGTTGACGACGGTTGAGAAGTCATCAAAAAAAGGAAGCTGGACAACTTGTCCGGATGTTTGTGCGTGAGACAGTGTGGTCGCTACCGCGAATAAACAAACAAAGAAACCTTGTCCGGCCCAGCGGCGGACAAGGTTAATGACAAAAGCAGAATGCGATAAATGTTCGATCATTGGTCAGGAGACTCTTCTTGGGATTCTTCAACCGGCCCGACAACCCACAGGTCAATTGTTTCACCCACCCGTATGCGTTCGCCCGAATTGGCGGCCGGCCGCTGTTTAATCACCGTACCGACTTCTTTTTCCGGATCATCAACAGAAATTTTCGTGCCAACCCGCAGGTTCGATCCTTTTATGACATTGATCGCTTCGTCGAGTGGCATACCTACAACGTTGGGAACCTCAAATTTTGTATTTCCTAACCCGTCGCCGACTTCGAGATCAATTTTTGATCCTTTCGGCACCGGCATTCCCGGCTGAATTTCCTGTCCGTTATAAAACTGCCGGAGTACGGAGTTTTTGGCCAAGTCCGGTACATACCGCTTTTCTCCGACCACAAGCCCTACGGATTGTAACGATAATTCAGCACTGCGGAAGGTCAGGTCAACCAGTTTCGGCATCGGCACCGTCGGAGCCACCCGCTTGTTGATGGTCAGGTAAATTTTCCGGCCTTCCTTTACCTTCGCCCCGGCTTTCGGGTACTGTGCATGTACGGTCAGTGGTTCCTGTCCGGCAACGAACGTGCAGTCATTGACTACGTACCGGAGATTCCGGTCTTCCAGCATGGTTTCCAGCTCATCAACCGACATTTTTGACAAGTCAGGCACCGTGATGGTTTCCCCGTGGTTGGTTGAAAAGGGCAGGTAAACCAGAAAAAAGCCAAGGAATAATACTAACAAAAGGGCTACGATAATGCCAATATGAATCAGCAGGTCGGATTTGCTACTGGTGCTGATTTTAGCCATTCAGAAACGGAGGGAGTTTTAATTTGTTACGTTAAAAGTGACTGCGTTCCGGCCCGATCACCTCAGTTATAACCAGAACTATAGACAAAATTAGTGGATTGGCTTGGCTTACCGATACCCCGCCAGCATTTTTTTGATGTACTTACCGACAATATCGAACTCAAGGTTAATAACATCCCCCGCTTTCAGGTCACGGAACGTCGTATGTTCGAAGGTATACGGAATGATGGTGACCCGAAAACGGTCGTCGCCTGAATTAAAAACGGTCAGACTGACCCCGTTGATGCAGATCGAGCCTTTTTCAACGGTCACATTCCCTTGTCCGGGATCATACTGAAAATCGAACAGCCAGCTGCCGTCCATATCCTGCACCTGCGTACAAACCCCGGTCTGATCAACATGGCCCTGTACAATGTGCCCGTCGAACCGCCCGTTGGCCGGCATACACCGTTCCAGATTGACGCGGTCACCCACTTTAAGATGGCCGAGATTTGTTTTTCTAAGTGTTTCATCAACCGCCGTTACGGTATACCGGTCTCCCGTGATGCCCGTCACCGTCAGGCACACTCCGTTATGGCTCACGCTCTGATCAACTGTCAGTTCATGGGCAATCGGTGCCGAGAGTGTAAATGTAAGATTAGATCCTTCGGCCTCAATGGCTTCAACAAGGCCGGTAGTTTCAACAATACCTGTAAACATAATGGTTAGTTTGTCTTCGTTAATACCAGGAACAACGAACTGCCGAAAGGCGTTCGGGGCAGCACCGCCCGTTCGAACCGGACCAGCCCATACAGCACGGTATTGATCCATTCACCAGGCATGTAAACATCGGACCCCTGCGCTTCCGGTTGTGCCCCCAGACGTAGTTTCAGGGCCTGCATTTGCCGGATGGCCAGAATTAACGGCGACAAAAATAAGCTCCAGTACGTTGAAAACTGAATAGTCACTCCGGTTCCGGGCAATAAGCGGTCGAAATCCTGCCGGACAAACCGTCGTTTACTGCCGACAGCCAGGTCATGACTTCCCCAAAACACAGTAAAGGCATTGTTATTCGAGATCAGCAAACCATCCGGTTTCAGCCGTTTGCCCAGTTCCCGGATCAGTTTGGTAAGCTGATGGTCATCAAAGTAGCAGAATACATCGTCACAAACCACCACATCAAACTGACCGATCGTTTCGGCAGGCTGGTAGGATTCAAGCTGCGTCAGGTCGAGTAGATCAACGTTCAGTGCCCGCTCCCGGCAAAACGCCACGCCATCAGCCGAGCCGTCTACACCCTGAAGCTGTGTATATCCCTGTTTTTTCAGAAAATGCAGCAGCCCGCCGGTTCCGCAGCCCGCATCAAAAATCCGGATGTCGCGCCGGTCGCCGAACCGCTTCTGAATGGCGGTTAACACACCTTCATGCAGGATGCGGTACCACCACAATTGTTCTTCGAGCCGAAACATTTTTTCGTACTCTTCCCTACGTCCGATCAATTTTCTCCGTGTTTTGGCTTAGGCTCCCGGCCGCTGCCGTTGAGATGATATTTAATGACAAACGGCGGCTGGCCGCTATGCGCCAGAAACAGTTTGCCCAGGTATTCGCCCAGAATGCCGAGCACAATCAGCTGGCAACCCGCCAGGAACAACACAACCCAGATGACAATCAGCCAGGCGGGTACTGCCAGCCAGCCGGTCAGCCCACCGATAACCAGGAGTAAGCCAAGCAATACGGATACTCCGAAAATGCCCGCTCCCAGCCCCAGCAGTAACCGGAGCGGCAATGCAGAATACCCGAAAAAGACGTTCAGTGTCAGGGAAATGAGTTTACGCCACGTGTAGTTCGACTGGCCTTCCTCACGGGCGTGGTGCGGTACCACCACACTCGTCACAGACCGGGTTACGCGGAAAATAAGTCCGTCGATGTAGGGATAAGGGCCGTTATACGTTGTGATTTCATCAATGACCTCGCGCCGGATCAGTTTAAAACTCGACAGGTACAGGTCTTTGGGTTTATCCAGCAGCCACGTAGTGCAGTAGTTCAGAAACTGACTGCCCAGATTCCGGTAGAGCGCATGCTTTTTTTCGGCATACCGGCTGTAGACCACATCGGCACCCGTCTTTTCTGCTGTTGCCAGCAGGGTCAGAATAGCCTCAGGCGGGTTCTGAAAATCATCGTCGATGATCACGGCAAAATCGCCGTTTGCCAGCGTCAATCCGCACAGAACGGCATTAAACTCCCCGAAATTCCGCCGTAGTGAGGCAAACTGCACATTCGCAAACTCTGCGGCCAAGCTGCGACACACCGTTTCGGAGTTATCAGGGCTGCCGTCGTTTACCAGCACCACTTCAAACGCCAGCTGAGCCAGCCAGACCTGCAGCTGTTCGACCAGCCGCCGGATGGTGGTTTCGCTTTTATACACGGGAATAACCACACTCAGGTATGGCTTCATACGGGGGCCTGATTAATGATTCCGATTATGTAAGCCTGCTGGGCTTCTGTCAGGGCCGGATTCAGGGGCAAACTTATAACTTCCTGATGCAGCTTATCGGCAACAGGCAGGCTCAGCTGCCTGAATTCCGGATAGGCCTCCTGCCGGTGCGGCGGTGTCGGATAGTGTATGTCTGTCTGGATGCCCTTTTCCAGCAGGTATGCCCGGAAGCGATCGCGGTCCGGATGCGTCACCACAAACAAATGCCAGACATCGTCGTGAATGCGGTCGGTTGGCGGCAGACCCAGAACAGGGTGTTTAATATCGGAAAGATAGCGTTCGGCCAGTTGACGGCGGTACTTGTTTTCTGTTTCCAGAAAGGCGAGTTTGGCTGTCAGGATAGCGGCCTGCATTTCATCCAGGCGGCTGTTATGGCCTTTGTATTGGTTAACGTACTTCTGTTTTGAGCCGTAGTTCCGCCAGTAGAGAAGCTTATCGGCCAGGTTCGCATCGTTGGTGGTAATGGCTCCGGCATCACCCAGTGCCCCCAGATTTTTGGTCGGGTAAAAGCTGAAACCGGCAGCATCGCCTAAGTTTCCGGCTCGTTTTCCCTGATACAAGGCACCATGTGCCTGTGCCGCATCTTCGAGTACCAGCAGGCCCGCTTCCTGCGCAACGTCATTGATAGCAGCCATATCACAGCAGCGACCATACAAATGAACGGGCAGGATAGCTCTGGTTCTTGGGGTCAGCGCAGCCCGCAACTGTCCGGCATCCAGGGTATAGGTATGGGGATCAGGTTCAACCAGAACCGGTGTTAACCCTGCCTGCGTAATTGCCAGTATCGAAGCAATATAGGCATTCGAGGCAACCAGCACCTCGCTTCCGGCCGGAAAATCCCAGGCTTTCAGTACGAGCACCAGTGCTTCCAGTCCGTTGGCTACGCCAATGGCATAGGTAGTCTGGCAATAAGCAGCAAAGGCCGCTTCAAAAGCGGCCAGTTCCTTACCTAAAATGTACCAGCCAGACTGTATAACACGATTAGCCGCCTGCTGAAGGACATAACTATAGCGCTCGTTCAGACGCATTAAATCCATAAAAGGAATCATGCCAGCGCCGGCTGTGTTTTGGTGCCGGGATACGGTTCGTAGATGTAGTCGTCTTTGTCGTACAGTTCATTGGCAAGTACTAACAATATCGCATCATCCGAAAAATGATCCATGGTATGCCAGTCCTGTGGCTCCAGTATCAGACATTGGTCCGGTTTATCAAGAACAAAAACATCCTCCTCAATCCCGTTATTGGAGTAAACCCGGCAACTGCCGGCAATGCAGATGAGTGCGCACCATGTCCGGACATGCCGGTGGCCCGCCCGCGTAGCATCACCTGCTCCATAAATGTAAAATACCCGCCTGATTTCTCCGGGAATGATATTTTCAAAAACGGTTAGATTACCTTTATCGGATGAAAACGTTTGTAGCTGTAATACTTTGGGCATACGAACCGGATTAAAAACGTATTAAAATTCAATAAGCAAATTTATCGGATATTTGCTCAAAAGACCACAATTCAACACAGTATGACAAGAAAAGGCCTTATTTTCCTAACGATTGGCATCTTTTCAGTGGCGTTAGTGTACTTTTTACTTATTAAAGACACAAAGACATCGGCGGGTGAAATCTCCCCGGAAGCCTACGCGCAACAAATTAAAACCGAACGCGCCGAAAAAGATTCCTTCTTTAAAACAAATTCAGAATCACCCTTTACGGATAAAAACGGTTTCAAGGGTTTATCTTACTTCCCGGCTGACCTTACGTACCGCGTAGAAGCACGGCTCGAACCGTTCGCAGACAAAACGCAGAAGATGGTCGTTCAGCTCAGCGATGGTAGTGAAGAAGTCTATGAAAAATATGCCCACGCCGTATTCAGTCTGGGTGGTGACATTCACAGACTCCTGATTGTCAAACAGAAAGAAAATTATTCAATCTTATTTAAAGATGCGACCTCGGGGCACGAAACGTATGGGGGCGGCCGGTATATTGACCTTGCTTCTGCCGAAATGACCGGCAGCCAGGCTATTATCGACTTTAATGCTGCCTATAATCCGTATTGTGCCTATAACCCGAATTATGCCTGCCCGCTGCCACCTGCCGAAAATACATTATCAATTCCGGTGAAGGCGGGTGAACGGTATGTAGAACATTAATCTTATTTTTGCTTTTTCATTGAATTTGTCCTTGCTTGACATCCTCCTTCGCCTAAAAGCTGAAGGATTCCCCAAATCGTAAACGACTCAGAGATGGTTCACACTTCAACGCAACGCGCCCCGCAAGCACTAAGCCTGAAAGGGTCTTACAGTCGCTCCATGCGCGTTAACGGTCTGTCCGACCGCAAATTTCAGTATGTTTTTGGCCGCGTTCTCATCGCGGTCATGCTTACTTTTGCATTCGGGACACTGCCAGCTACGAATATCAAGACCCATGCTTTTCGACACATAGCCACAGCAGGAACACCGTTTACTACCGGGAAAGAAGCGGTCAATCTTAACCAGCTGCTTTCCTCTCCAACTGCATTTGTATTCAAGCATCGACACGAAGCGGCCGAAACTTGCATCACTGATATGCTTGGCCAGTTTACGGTTTCTGACCATACCCCGAACATTGAGGTCTTCGACGGCAATCATATCAAACCGGCGCACAAGGTCGGTAGTGACTTTGTTCAGGTGATCAATACGGGCATTACTCAGTTTCTCGTGAATACGGGCAACCCTGATACGCTGACGGTTCCAGCGTCCGGAGCCTTTGGTTTTCCGGCTCAGAAGACGTTGGGCTTTCGCCAGTTTCTTTTCGTAGGTGCGCGTGAATTTCAGATTCGGGATACGTTCACCGTTGCTGAGAGTAGCCAGCCGGTTAATACCCAGATCAACCCCGATAGATTCACCTGTCTTAGCAAAAGGCTGCGTAGTTTCATCCAGCACCAGCGAGACGTAATAACGACCCGTAGGTGTCTTGCTGACGGTGACGGTAGTAGGATTACTGGTAAAGGGACGCGACCAGCGAACTTTCAGCTCACCAACCTTAGCCAGACTCAGAACCCCGTCCCTGTATTTGAAAGCGGAGGTAGTGTATTCGGCACTTTGCCTATCCCGCTTACTCTTGAATTGAGGGTATTTGGTCCGACCGGCAAAGAAATAACTGAACGCTGTTTGCAGATTCCGCAAACTCTGTTGCAGCGGAACACAACTGATCTCATTGAGCCACTGATGTTCTGCTGTCTTTTTGAGGGCAGTCAGGGCAGCACTGCTTTGGTTGTAGTTAATCTTCTCACCATTAGCCCATGCATCGGTACGCAACCGCAAAGCCCAGTTGTACACATATCGCGTATGCCCGAAGACCCGACTCAATTCCAGAGCCTGTTCATCAGTGGGATAGAACCGATATGTATAGCGGACTTTCATAGCACAAAGATACAAAATGTATCTCACAAGAATACTAGTCAATTTGTGAACACTGGAATCGAGCTTACCCGCGCACTGGCTTTGGCGAACCGCCTGCCGCGATTCCTCCCTGCCGTGAACGGGCGGGGTTTCCTCGCGGAGTTATCATGAATATTTCGTTTAAATGGCTGCAACAGTTCATCGATCTGCCTGAATCACCGGAGGAAACAGGTCGCCGGCTGACCGGAACAGGACTGGAAGTAGAAGGTATTGAGACGATTGAAACAATTCGCGGCGGTCTGGCCGGCGTTGTTGTCGGAGAGGTGCTGACGTGTGAAAAACACCCTGACGCCGATAAATTAAGTGTCACTACGGTTGATGCCGGCACCGGCCAACCCCTGCATATTGTCTGCGGTGCGCCAAATGTACGCGCCGGACAAAAAGTAATTGTTGCCCTGGTTGGTGCTACACTTTATCCGGCGAGCGGCGAACCGTTCACGATCAAAAAAGCCAAAATCCGCGGATCGGCCTCTGAAGGCATGATCTGTGCCGAAGACGAAATCGGCCTCGGGGCGTCACACGCCGGTATTATGGTGCTCGACACCGACCTGCCCAATGGTACTCCGGCCGCCCGTTATTTCGGACTGGAACCGGATTACCAGATTGTAATCGGTCTGACACCGAACCGCGTAGACGCTGCTTCACACTGGGGAGTTGCCCGGGACCTGAAAGCTGCGCTGAACCGCCCGTTGACGCTGCCATCGGTTGACAGCTTTACCGTAGGAAATACGGATCTGACGCTTGACGTACGGGTAGAAGCCACGGAAGCCTGCCCCCGTTACGCCGGACTGACCATTTCGGGTCTGACCGTCAGCGAATCGCCGGACTGGCTCAAAAAGCGTCTGATCAGCATTGGCCTCAACCCGATCAACAATGTTGTGGACGTCACCAACTACGTCTGCCACGAGCTGGGTCAGCCGTTACATGCGTTTGACGCCGATCAGATTACCGGTGGTCAGGTTGTTGTGAAAACCCTGCCGGAGGGAACCCCGTTTGTAACGCTCGACGGTGTAGAACGCAAACTGGCAGCTACTGATCTGATGATCTGCAACGGCTCTGCCAACGACGCGGAAGCCGGTATGTGCATTGCCGGCGTATTCGGCGGTACTACATCCGGCGTGAGCGCCGCTACAACCCGCATTTTTCTCGAATCAGCGTATTTTTCACCGGCCAGTGTCCGGAAAACGGTTCAGCTGCATGGCCTGAAGACCGACGCTGCCTTCCGTTTCGAGCGTGGTACCGACCCGAACCTGCCGGTGTTTGCGCTGAAACGGGCAGCCCTGTTGATTCAGGAAGTAGCCGGTGGCGTGGTCAGTTCCGACATCACTGACATTTATCCGGAACCGATTGCCGATTTCCGTGTACTGGTGCGTTACCGCAACATCGACCGGCTGATTGGTATCAAGCTGGAGCGCGAACGCGTTCACCAGATTCTGGAAAGTCTGGATATTCGTGCCGATGAGCAAACCGATGAGCAGTTTATTGCCGTTGTACCGCCCTACCGCGTTGATGTAACGCGTGAGGCCGATGTGATTGAAGAAATTCTGCGGATTCACGGTTTCGAAAACGTCCCGTTATCCGACAACCTCCGTGCCGATTCCCTGTCGGAGTTCCCGGCTATCGACAGCAATCAGCTACAGTCGCGGATCAGTGCCATGCTGGCCTCAAACGGCTTCGTTGAAACCCTGACGCTGTCCCTGACCCGTCCTTCATACCACGAAGCGATCCGGTCTACCCTGCCGGGTACCGATGTAACGTTGCTGAACCCGTTGAGCGAAGAATTATCGGTAATGCGTCAGAGCATGCTTTTCTCGTCGCTTGAAACGCTGGTGTATAACCTGAACCGCCGTCAGAAGGATCTGAAGATTTTTGAGTTCGGAAAGGTATATCACCGTAAGGATACCGACAACGGCCGGAAGTACATTGAAACGCCGCGCCTGAGCCTGTCCCTTGTCGGCAGCCAGCAAGGCGAGAGCTGGATTCAGAAGAGTCAGCCGGTAAGTTTTCAGGATCTGGCGGCGGCGGTACAACGGGTACTGAGCTCACTGCGGATCAAGCAACCTGATCAGCAGCCGGCCGATCCGGCTATTTTCCAGTATGGTCTGACGTATCTGGTCAATAAAAAGCCTGTGGTAAGCTTTGGTCTGGTTAATCCGAAACTGACGAAGCTGGCAGACATTAAGCAACCTGTGTTTTATGCTGATTTCGACTGGCAGGCGCTCGTAAAACTGTACTCAGGAAAAGCCCTGTACGAAGAGGTATCTAAATTTCCGGAAGTACGGCGCGACTTATCGCTGGTGCTCGACAAGGCTGTAACCTTTGCCGAAATCAAGCGGATTGCCGCCCAGACAGAAAAAAAATTACTCCGTTCAATAAATGTTTTTGACGTATACGAAGGCGATAAACTGGAGGCCGGTAAGAAATCCTACTCGGTCAGCTTCACGCTTCAGGATCCGTCTCAGACGTTAAATGACGCCGTTATTGATAAAACAATGCAACGGCTCATGAGCGCATTCGAACGGGATCTGGGAGCTATTATCCGGAAATAATTTTCCTTCAGGTAAGGCGTGATAATTGACATTATACGGTTTTACGCTAATTTCATCACATCATTGCCTTACCTTTTGCCGTTACTTCCCAAACACTTTGTATGGTTACCGAAGTTCAGCTTGTTGCATTTGTCGAGTCGTTCGAGCATAAAGTTGCCCGATTGGCCGATCATGCAGAACGGCTTTCGGAACGTATCAAAGATCTGGAAGACGAAAACAAACGCCTGACGCGGGTTAACCGTGAACAGGAAAAACAGATAAAACAGTTACAGAAAAAACAATCAAGTGCACAACCGCATTTTCCAAATTCAAAAGATTTTGGTAAGATTGTAGTTAACAACCTGGCTGATACAGCAGCAAGCGCGGAATTCAAAAAACGACTTGATGAGTATATCCGGGAGATCGAACGGTGTATAGAACACCTGAGTAATATGTCATAAACCTTAAAGTGCTCTGCGTCAAAAACATATGACACAGCGCCTTTGCAGCCTATAAAGCGATGGAAGACCAGCTATCTATCCGCATAAAAATTGCCGACAGAGATTACAGGTTGAAATCGCAACCGGGAGAAGAAGCCTATGTTCGTAAGGCTGAAAAAATACTTGAGGAGCGGATTGAACACTACCGCAAATTAGGAGCCCGTGATACGCAGGACATCCTGGCGATGATTGCCGTCGACTGTCTGGTTGCCCGTCAGAAAGGTGAAGAACAGATGCAACGGCTGCAGCGGCTGGTCGTTGATCGCATTACTCAGTTGGATCAGATTATCACACCGGCACTCGTGCCATAGTAGTGGAGTAAAAGGTAATTATTATCATTCCGTTTAATAAAGAAATTTATTGTTGTACAGAATTATACTCAATTGCATTAATTACCGGAACACTCCTTCATTTACGCATTAACGCTGTATCTCTCTCTGCTTATTCTGGTCTGATTATTGGCCGCCCCTACGCTGATTCGGTTGGGTAAACCTAACTATATGGTTCAACCTAAATTGCATAGAGCAAATGGAGAACACAACATTTTGGCTCGCCATACTTCTTGATAATGCGCTGATTCTCGCAATCGGCCTTTATTTCGGGCAGAAACGATTAAACAAAGCCCTTAGCAAACGGCAACAGGATGCTGAGGAGCGCGCCGAATCTATCGTTAAAAATGCCGAAGTCCAGGCAGAGAACATCAAGAAAGACCGGATTCTCGAAGCCAAAGAAAAGTACCTGAAACTCAAAGCCGAATTCGAAGACGAAAGTAACCGGAAAAAGCAGATTTTACTGCAGAACGAAAACAAACTGAAACAGCGTGAGCAACAGCTCAACCAGATGCTGGATCAGAATAAGCGCCGGGAAACTGAACTCGACCAGCAGAAAAATCAGCTTACACAACAAGCTGAGAGCCTGACGAAGAAGAAAGAAGAAGTTGAAAAAATGCGGACCCAGCAGATTGAGCAACTGGAGAAAATTGCCAATCTGACATCCGACCAGGCCCGCGATCAACTGGTCAGCAATATGAAAGCCGAAGCGGATTCGCGTGCGGCTTCGTATATCAAAAACATCGTTGAAGAAGCTAAACTGACGGCGACTAAAGAAGCCAAGAAGGTCGTTATCGAAACGATTCAGCGGACCGCCACCGAACACGCGATTGAAAACTGCGTATCGGTCTTCAACATCGAATCGGACGACGTTAAAGGCAAAATCATTGGCCGTGAAGGCCGGAACATCCGGGCCCTCGAAGCCGCTACCGGCGTCGAAATCATCGTTGATGATACGCCTGAGGCCATCATTATTTCGGGCTTTGACCCTGTCCGCCGCGAAATTGCGCGTCTGTCGCTCCACCGGCTCGTGCAGGATGGCCGGATTCACCCCGCCCGGATCGAAGAAATTGTGGCGAAAACCCGCAAAAATATCGAGGACGAAATCGTTGAGATCGGCGAACGTACGGTGATTGACCTGGGTATCCACGGGCTGCATCCTGAGTTGATTAAGATGATAGGACGGATGCGTTTCCGGTCGAGCTACGGACAGAACCTGCTCCAGCACTCGCGCGAAGTGGCTAAACTGTGTGCGACCATGGCAGCCGAACTCGGTCTGAATGCCAAACTGGCAAAACGGGCCGGTCTGCTCCACGACATCGGTAAGGTATGGCACGAAGAACAGGAGTTGCCGCACGCGATTCTGGGCATGGAACTCGCCAAGAAATACAAGGAGAATGCCGAAGTCTGCAACGCCATCGGCGCACACCACGACGAAATTGAGATGACCAGCATGATTTCGCCGATCGTTCAGGTATGTGATGCCGTATCGGGCTCACGGCCGGGCGCACGCCGCGAAATGATGGAGTCGTACATCAAACGTCTGAAAGAACTCGAAGAACTGGCTACCAACTTCCAGGGCGTTACGAAGTGCTATGCTATCCAGGCCGGCCGTGAACTCCGCGTTCTGGTTGATGCCGAGCGGGTTAGCGACGAACGTGCCAGCACACTGTCGTTTGATATTTCGCAGAAAATTGAAAAAGAAATGCAGTATCCGGGCCAGATCAAGGTAACGGTTATCCGTGAAATGCGTTCGGTTGCTTACGCAAAGTAAGTTTAGTAAGTTTAGCGGTCCATACAGGCTTTTCAAACAGCGTGTATGGACCGTTTTTGCGTTTACAGGATAATGCAAAACCACATACAATGGATTTTTTAAGTACGTTTCTAATCCTGCTGACCGGTACAGGGGTCGGTTTTGCCATCGCCAGTGCGCGGCGCGGAGAGGCCGCTGTCCGCGAAAAACGCAGCGAAGTCACCCTCCTGCTCGAACGCATCGAAAAGGTGTTCAAAGTGGTGATGGCGGAGGGCTATTTTTCCGAGATTTATAACTATCAGGATCAGAAATCGATTCTGTATATGTTCAACGACCCCAAGAAAGCCATGCTGATTGCGAAGGCGAAAGTGTTGGTGGGGTATGATTTTCGTAAAGTCCGGTTCCGGCATATAGACCATGTCAATAACAAGCCTGGTGAGAAAAAGCTGATCATCGAGTACTTTCCCGAGCCGGAAGTGCTATCCATTGATACCGATTATCAGTTCTACGACATCCGGGCGGGTTGGCTGAACCATTTCAGCAGCGACGACTATACGCGGATTCTGGACGAGGCAAAAAAAGCGATGAATGAGCGGGCGATGCAGAGCGATCTGCCGCGCATTGCCAACAACCAGATTCAGTACATGATGTATCAGCTGGCCACCTCCATGGGCTGGCAACTGCAGCTGCCCGAAACCGAACAGCGTAAACTGGAGGAGCTTACCCAACATTACGACGAGGTCCGGGCTCAACCCAAGCGGCTGGATGCGGGGACTCAGCCATGATTGAGCGTAACATGAACAGCAAACAACAACTTCTGACAAACGTATTCGTCTTTCTGCTTCTTACCATTCCGTCTATCGGTAACGGCCAGAATGCCCACCCCTGCGCCACGGCAAAAGCTGAGCGCTATACCCGCTATTTCGGTGATCCGCAAGGTCGGCTGGCGGCCGTGGCCTATCCCGGCGATAGCCGCATCGACATTACTTATTACGGCCTTGATCTCAAGCTGACCCACACCCCTGCTTACCTTCGCGGGGCCGTTACGGTCGGACTCAAAAGCCTGGCATCCCTCAACAGCTTTGATCTGGACCTCACCACGCGGCTGAATGTCGACTCCGTTAAGGCAGGAGGCCGAAAACTCACCTTTACTCATGCGCTGAACCGCTTAACCGTCACGCCCCCCTCCCCGCTGACGACCGGGCAGCTATTTACCCTGACGGTGTACTATCAGGGTAATCCGGCCAGCACCAGCGGATTTGGCACCTTTTCGTTTGCCACCCACGGTACAGACCGCTCGCCGGTGATCTGGAGCCTGAGCGAGCCTTATGGATCAAGTGACTGGTTCCCCTGCAAGGATACCCCTGCCGACAAGGCCGATTCGTCGGCGGTGTCTATTACGGCCCCGAAGTTTTTTGTGTCTGTCTCCAACGGCACGCTGCAAGACGTACGCGACAATCCGGACAGTACGCGGACGTATCAGTGGCGCAACCGCTATCCTATTGCGCAGTACCTGATTTCGCTGGCCATGACGAATTATGCGCGCTACGATACGCCTTTTTCGTATCAGGGGCGCGACGGAGTGCCGCAAAATATGCCGATCACCCACTACCTCTACCCTGAATCACTGGCTTCTAACAAAAATAATCTGGATCAGACACCGGCTATGGTACGGCTGTTTACGGATACGTTTGGCACCTATCCGTTCATTCAGGAGAAATACGGGCATGCAGAATGCGGTTTCGGGGGCGGCATGGAGCACCAGACGATCTCGTCAATGGGATCATTTGATGTAAGCATTATTGCGCACGAACTGGCCCATCAGTGGTTCGGCGATAAAATTACCTGCCGTGACTGGCAGAATATCTGGCTTAACGAAGGATTTGCCACCTATGCGGAGCAGTTGTATGCCGAATCGGTTGGCGGAACCGTCCGTTACCGGAGTTCAATTGCCAGTCTGATGCAGACAGCCAGGCAGGCAAGGGGCAGCCTCTATGTGCAGGACATCAGTAATTCCGATAACATTTTTAATTATGCCCGCACCTATGCTAAAGGCGGGACGGTACTGCACATGCTGCGCGGTATTGTGGGCGATAATGTCTTTTTTACTATCCTGAAGACCTATGCCAACACCCCGTCGCTGATTTACAACACGGCCGTTACTGAAGATTTTCAGGCCGTAGCCGAGCAGGTATCCGGTAAGAAACTGGATTATTTTTTCCGGCAATGGGTGTACGGCCTCAATTACCCGACCTATACAAGCACCTGGAAGCCGATGGCCGATAATGGTAAATTTACCGTACAGCTTCAGCTTGAGCAGTCCGCCAACACCACTCCTACGTCTTTTACAATGCCGGTTCAGGTGCTGGTACAATCTGCCGCAGGTGATACGCTTGTAACTGTTTTTAATGATCAGCTATCCCAGACATTTACGCTGCCGGCTAAAGGACAGCCTACCGGTCTCGTGATTGACCCGAATAACTGGATTCTGAAAACAGTTCAGCAAACGAACCCGATACTCGGCCTTCCGGAGCCAGGCACTGCGACTTTACAGCTAGTACCGAATCCGGCCGACGAAACCGTCAGCGTCCGGTTTATGATACAAACCGCCGGTACAGCCACGATCAGTGTTTACAGCCTGCTGGGTGTCCCGGTTATGGCAACTACTACAGACGGGCTTAAAAGCGGCCCTCAACAGGTCCTTTTTCCAACACGCCAGCTACCGGCCGGACGTTATGTGT
>NZ_CAMFHL010000133.1 GCF_945952095.1 uncultured Arsenicibacter sp.
ATGCTGAAACTGGTGAAAGAAGATAAAGCAGCCGTTCTGGACGCAATGATGAAAAAACTGGCCGAAAAAAATGAGGGATACCGGTGAGGTATCCCTGGAAGCCTACAGCTTGATAAACGTAATCTGAGCACTCGATAACCCCCAGGTGCCGGTTCCGCCCTGGGTTCTTAACCGGAAGGTGATCACGTCGCCCGCTTCGCAGTAAATGACTGTATTTAAAGACGATGGAAAACGTTGGGTGTCATTTCCGCTGGAACTGTACGAAGAAAAACCATACGTACCGATACGGCGCGAACCGCCATTCACCAGCACGCTGACGGCATACCGGTAGGAATACGATGTGGGGTTGCTGCCGCTGCTAAAGCTGGCCGTCAGGTTGCCGCTGATGCTGTAATACCCTGCTTTACCAACGACATAGTTCCCGTCAGCATACCGGCCGTCATCGTCCTGCACTTCCGGCAGTACAATCTGATCACCCGACTGGATAAACCCGACGATGTTGCCGACATCCACATTACCGCTGAACAGCTCCACCGCTCCGTAGCCTGCCTTTTGCCAGCTGGCGTCCCCGTCAGCATCCGACGTCAGGACTTTACCCGCACCCTGATCGCCGGTGGCCAGCCGTACGCTGCCCGCCACATCCAGTTTTGCCTGAGGATTGATGAGGCCGATGCCGACGTTACCGTTCGGCAGAATAGTAACCCGGTCTACTAACGGCATGTCGCCATTGGCCGTGGCAATGCTGGCAGCGCTGCTGGATATGTACACTCGTCCGGAAGCCGGATCCTGCCCGATCAGTCCGCCGTAACCGGCGACGATGGCTTTGCGGCCGTTATTGTAGTAGCTGTTGAACGCTACACCAGGGTAGTTGGTTTCGATGGCAACGCCGCTGGTATTCGACCCGAAAACGGCATTGACAGCCCCTATCTTTTTATCGACAACCAGGCCGCCTAATACCGGTGATACGGTGCCGATACCTACTTTCCCGTCGCCGGTAAACCGGACGTTTTCCGTAAAATCGCCGGAGCTGCCGGTGCCGAATACGATGTTGTCGCTGGCGGTCGGGGCAAACAGCTGGAACCGGGAGCTCTGAACGCCCAGGCCGTAATGCGGCGCAACGGCCGATGCCGGGTTGGTGCTCCAGAGCGAAATCTTGTCGCCCACGGTATTGGTGAACGACAGCGGGAAACTAGGCGTTAGGTTACCGATACCCACAAACCCGTTGGTCGCCAGCGTCAGCTGCGCATTGGCATTGTTGGTGGCGAACCGCAGCGGATGGTTGGTATTCGTCTGGAGATAGGCCGAGGTGTTGCTTACGTAGGTACCAATACTCACGGCGCCATTCTCGCTGATCTGCGCAAACCCATTGCCGGAGTACTTTATCGTGAGCGGGTTTCCCGGTGCGTCGGTGCCGATGCCGAACCGGGTGTTTGTATGATCAAACACAAAGCTCCAGTTGCCGGTGGCGTTGTTGGCGATGCCGAAATTACCGGCACTGGTTTGCCCGATAAAGGACCCAAGTGTGTTATCCGGTTTATTGAACCAGATGCCTGCCCCGTTGGTGCTCTGATGCCGGATACGGATACGACCGTTTACATCGAGTGGATATTGGGGGTTGGTGGCCCCGCCAATGCCCATAAATTGACCGAAAGAGGGTAAATGGCCCAGCAGGAACAGAAGCAGCAGTTTGTACGTGTGTCTCATCGTCATTGAGTATCGGATCAGGATAATGTCCGGATTGAGCGCGTAAAACAGGCAGAAAAAAGCATGCCCCGCAATCGGATAAAGGTATGATGCGGGGGCGGGAAGCAAAAAAAAACGGTCACGTATAGCCTGTATACGTGACCGGAGGTGTTCTCAGGAAGAGATTACCGGATTGACTGCTCGGGTAACTGCGGTTTAATGCCTTCATCGACCGGCATATGGTCGGGGCTGGCCCCGGTTTTACGAAGCAGTTCCGCCAGTTCAGCCTTTAACTGTTTCAGCCGGCCGGCATACCGCGGGTCGTTGATCAGATTATGATTTTCGCCGGGGTCCGTGGTCAGGTGGTATAGTTCAGCCATGTGCTGATCCGGCTTATTGGTTCCGGACGGGTAATGCATGTACTTCCACTCGTTGGTCCGGATGCCGCGAACGTTCGGGGTATACGGAAACTGCTTTTCGTAGTTGTATTCATAGAACCACGCTTTCCGCCAGCGGGCTGTATCACCCTGTGCCAGCCGTTTAAACGATTGACCGTGACTATTTTTCAACGCCGGCGCCTGGCACAGATCCAGAATGCCCGGCGCCAGATCAATCGTTAGCACCTGTTTGTTGACAATAACCGGTTTCGTGACCGGTGTCAGGCCGGGATACCGGACAATCAGCGGAATATGAATGCTGGGTTCGTGCATGGTCCGCTTATCGACCATACCGTGTTCGCCGTTCAGCAGGCCGTTGTCGGATGTAAAGACAAAGATGGTATTATCCAGTTCGCCCATTTCCTGTAAGGTCCGGTACAGCGCGCCGACACTGTCATCCACCGACAGGATGGTGGCCCAGTAGGCCTGTATCATGGCTTCAAAGTCTCTGACTGCCCCGGGCGATGTGTCCGGAAACTTCTTTCGCCAGTCGAACAACGGGCCATAGATGCCGTGCCAGGTCGTTAACCGCTGTTTGATCCATTCAGGTTTATCCGTGAGCTCAAAAGCGCTTTCAGGGTACGGTATCCGGACACCGGCAAATGCACCGGCGTACTTAGGCTCCGGTGTATAGAAGCTGTGCGGCGCTTTATGCCCCAGCATCAGAAAAAACGGTTTGTCGCGCTTTTGTTTCAGCCAGTCGTTTGCCATCCGGGTGACAACCGTGGTATAATAGCCTTTGACCGTCTGACTTCCCTGACCATTGATGTTGAAGTCAGTATCCCAATATTTACCCTGCCCTTTATGCGTGACGAAATAATCGAAGCCGGGGCGGGGCTGGTCGTTTTCTTCACCCATGTGCCACTTGCCGATATAGGCCGTTTCGTAACCGGCCTTGTGGAGGACCGTTGCCATATTTGGCCGGTCTGCCGGAAAGTCGGTAAAATTATTGACGACTCCGTGCGTATGGGCATAAACACCGCTGAGGATGGAGGCGCGGCTGGGCGAACAAAGCGATGTAGTACAAAAATAATTCCTGAAGTAAACCCCTTCTGCGGCCAGTCTGTCAATATTCGGGGTTTTCAGGTACGGGTTACCGCCAGCACCGAGAGCATCCCACCGCTGATCGTCGGTCAGGATAATGACTACGTTCGGCTGTTTAGCGGCAGGTTGTTTGCGGGTAAATCCGAACAGTACGGCAGCCCCGACAGTGCAGAGAATAAGCAGGTTGTTTGTGTAGTTCATGGGGTTATTGAAGGCGTGAGTGCGTCTATCGTAATGTCCACGTATACATGGCTTTTCTGCGGGCCTTCAGCATGGTTCGCCACGCCGTTTTCCGCAGCTGTTCCGCAAAGGCGGCATCAACGGTTTCGGGGCGGAAGGTCAGCTTTTCCGGTGATTCATTGAACAGAAAACTGTACCATACCAGGCCGCCGAGAAAACAACCGGCATCGTTGGCATGGTGCGAATCAAAGGCCAGCTTGTCTTTGTCCCAGCGGTAGCCGACATGGAGCGAATGCGTCTGATCGGGGAGGGCGGGTGCCTTCGCCTGACGGGCATCGAAAGTCCGGTCGGTACGGTATCCCCATTTCCGGCTTGAACTGATTTGCCGGAAGGCATCCCCGTTAGGAATTACCGGAATGTGCAGATCATCAGCCGTTGCGTGGTAAGCTGCCCTCGACGCCTCCCACATCCGGCGGTCGTTTTTCGCCGAATCGGCCGGCGAAATCCGGCTGAAATCCTTTGAATCTGTGCGGTAAGCCCATGTCTGGTGCAAGACAACCTGTGCCTGCGGTTGCAGCTGCTTTACATAGTCGTACAATTTTCGGGCGTATGGCTCGTAGGTGCTGACATCGCCGGACAGGATAGAGGCTTGCTGGATCGTAACCACATCCCACGTACCGGCCGATAATAATTCTTTTAGCGACTTACCCGAATAAGGCTTGCCCTTCGGATCATTCGGATCTTTTTCGGCGGCTTCGGCGTGCTCCCAGTGCCGTTGCAGGGAACTGCCGCCGATTTCGGCCCGACCGATGATCAGCGCATGGCCGCCTTCCTTACTGAGCTGCGGCAGAAACTTCGAGGCATTTTGTGAGAAGCTGTTGCCGATCATGAATAGCCGCAACGGCTTATGCTGCTGGTTATCAGATTGCGCGGTGACCTGAAAGGTCAGCAGGAAAAACAAGAACAAAAAGGCGTAATAAGGCCGGTAAGCGCGGTTGTGTGTCATTGCAGGTTGCGTATGCAGGTTGTATACGGGTAAAAAAAGCGGCCCGGCATATGTCCGGGAACCGCTCAGACTAATAAGCACATCAGCCCGATAATCTATTGGCAACTGCCGTAATTATTGCCTTTTGGTGACGGTGTATTAGCCCTTTTGCAGCGAAAAATAAGACAAATGGTATGGGATTTAGTTATATGCATTAAGTAGACTGATCGCAGGTGTCAGTTCAGTGATGGCTAAATAGAAAACAGAACGTAAGACATGAAAAAGGTAATCCACTCAATCCCTTGTAAATGGCCGGTTTTTATTGCCGGTATGATGCTGCTCGGCGCATGCGATCCGGATGTAGATCAGGAGAACGCGACGCCTGACGGTACGCTGGCACCGATAGAAACCAAACCGGCGAATACAACCTATGCCCCTGCTTTTACCGGGCAGACCCGTATCGCGGGTATTCAGACTACGACCGGTTATGAAGGCCGTGTATTGACCGAAAGTCTTCAGAGCCCGTGGGGTATTACATCGCTGCCGGATGGCCGGTTGCTGATTACGCAGAAAGGCGGAACGATGCGGATCGTCACCACCAGCGGGCAGGTAAGCGAACCCATCACGGGACTGCCGGCCGTAAATGCATCCGGTCAGGGTGGTTTGCTGGGTGTGCGGGTCGATCCGGCGTTTGCTACCAACCGGATGGTTTACTGGGTCTTCTCCGAAAACAGCGCGAATGGTAACGCAACGGCGGTGGCCAAAGGCATGTTGTCGGCCGATGAAAAGACAATACAGAATGCTACGGTCATTTACCGGGCACTGCCAGCCTACAGCGGAACGCTGCATTACGGCGGCCGGATTCTGATTGATAATGCCGGAAACCTGATCATCAGCACCGGCGAACGCTCCGATCTGGTGACCCGTCCGCAGGCGCAGTCGCTGAATTCGGCGCTGGGAAAAGTTATCCGGATTACAAAAGACGGACAGGCGGCGGCCGGAAATCCGCTGGGCAGCCAGTCGGGGGCCTTGCCGGAAATCTACTCTTACGGTCACCGCAACGTGCAGGGGATGGCGTTTCATCCGGTAACGGGCGAACTGTGGGAGGCTGAATTCGGGCCGTTGGGGGGCGATGAGGTTAACCGGATTCAGGCCGGTAAAAACTACGGCTGGCCCACGATTACCTACGGCCTCGAATACAGCGGACAGACCATCGGGGCCGGTATTCAGCAGCAGAGCGGTATGGAGCAGCCTGTCTATTATTGGGACCCTGTGGTATCGCCAAGCGGTATGACCTTTTACACCGGTGATTCTATGCCGGAATGGAAAAACAACCTGTTTCTGGGCGGTCTGAGCGGGATGCACATTGTCCGGCTGGTGATTAACAGCGAGAATAAAGTAGTGGGCGAAGAACGGTTGCTGGCCGGTGAGCAGCAGCGCTTCCGTGACATCACACAGGGAAATGACGGATACCTGTACGCGATAACCGATCAGGGACGGCTATACCGGGTCGGCCGTAAATAACAGAAGAATTTACGTTAGGAGAGGCACCGTCCGGCATACCGGATGGTGCCTCTTGTTTTACCGGAAACGTTTACCGCAGAAACACGTAATTCAGTCCGATGTGAGGTTGTAAAGGGGTACTGTCGAAGAGTCTGGCACCATAGTAAAAATCCTTTTGCCAGTTGATCGCAATTTCTGCCCGAAGCGCCGGAACAATACCGATGGTGGCGCCAATGCCGATCATGGGGCTGTGAATGGCTTTGGTACCTTCAACGGGCCTGTATGTCATTACCGCAGTAACAGTGGTGGGTGGCGTCGTTGTTGTATTGTAGACGGTAAAAACGGTTGTTTGTTCGCCGTTATCCCGTTTAAAGCCAAACTGCCAGGAGGCGGCTATGTATGGCGAAACCCGTGTCTGGGTAAGCTGGAACCGAAGCTGGGGACCGGCCATGTATGAGTAGAGCCTGACCGGATCGGCCGTTTTGGTCCGCCAGGTTGCATTCAGGCCCAGCAGCAGTTTATCGCTCACAAAATAACCGCCCTGCAAGTGGATGGCTGTGTTGCGTCCTAAAAGATTATCCGGGGTTCTGCTGCCCTGTACACCCGTCATCCATGACCCTTTCGGATACGCAAAGGCTGGACGGGTGTTGCGGGCTACAGGTGGCTGAAGCTGGCCAAAAACGGTAACGAGCGGACAGGCTGATAAAAAAGCAATGGTGCAAGCGTGTGTGATAAACGTTTTCATGGAGAATGTGTATGAGGATTGGATGGTATGTATGCTACTGTAAGTACGGCGTTGGTCCTGAATTATTGCCGGGCATGGTTTATATTTCCAATTGGTATTTACTAATCCGCCAGATATAAAGAAACGGCCTGTTCCATTGCTGAAACAGGCCTGCTGGTAAGGTATATTTTACAAGTCAACTACTTAATACCCTTCGTTCTGGTACATCTTTGTCGGGTTCAGCTTGTACTCATCAAACGGAATTGGGTAGTAATAATCCTTCCGGCCGAAGTTCGACACCTTCGCGGTTCCGTAATCCGCCTGGGTTTTGGTTTTCATGTACGCCGTCAGTTCATCCGGTGTGAATGACCGGAGGAGGTCAAACCAGCGGTGGTTTTCAAACGCCAGTTCCACGCGGCGCTCATGCAGGATCGCCAGTTTCAGTGTCGGGTACTTCGCGGTATAGGCAGCATTTGTTTTCGCGGTGGCATACAGCGGCATCTTCGCCCGGTCGCGTACCTGATCGAGGTAGCTGATGGCCGTTGCTTCGTCGTTCAGGTACAGGTTTACTTCCGCCAGCATCAGGATCACGTCGGCATACCGGATCAGAATCCAGTCGTTGCCGCCGTAGCCCGTAGCGCCCGCCGCCGCACTGGCATCGCGGAACTTGGTAATGAAATAATCCTTTACGTTTGAGGCGTTGGCGTATTTAATCGAAAAGTCCTTGCGCAGATCGCCGTCTTCGTAGTCTTTCACCAGATCCGCTTTCACATTACCGCCCGAACCGGTCGTTGCCCGCAGCGAGTTGATGGTTTCGCCCTGCGCCTGGTTGCTGGCTGCAATCCCCGACGAATAGTTGACATCGCCTTGTTTGTAGACAATCTGGAAAATAATCTCGGCGTTGGTCGATTTCTTGTTCACATCAAACACATCGGCGTACGGAATCTCTTTCAGCTGCCCGAAGGTGCGCTTGCTGTAGGCCTGCGTCAGATAGTTTCTGGCCTGATTCAGGTTGGTGGTCCGGTTGGCCTGGTCGAGGGTCGTGGCCATCGTCAGGTACACCTGCCCCAGCAGCGACAGACCGGCTACCTTTGACACGCGGCCTTTACTGGCTGCCGGCTGGTGATCTGGCAGCGGACTGTTGACCACATCCGTCAGGTCGGCAACGATCTGGTCGTATACCTTTTCTTTTTTCTCGCGGAACGTGCTGGCTGACACCTCATCGGCGGAGGTCAGGGGTTTGGTTACGAGCGGGACATCGCCCCATTTCCGCACGAGATGGAAGTAAATCAGGGCACGGATAAACTTTGCTTCGGCCTGATACTGGGTCTTGGTTTCGGCCTTGGCAAACGTCACATTGTCCATACCGGCCAGCACCTGATTGGCGCGGGTAACGGTCTGGTAAAGTGCCAGCCAGTGGCTTTTCAGGTACGTATTGCTTGGCAGCAGCGAAAAGTCGTTGAACTGAAACGGCTCTCCGGCGTTCGACTGGTTATCGTTGCGGCCGGTGTTGTCGGAGCGCTCTTCGGAAAACAGGCCGCTGCCCTCGGCAATGCCATTGTTGTTCCGCAGGGCCTGGTACACGCCGTTTACGCCCAGCAATACATCGTTCTCGTTCTGGTAATAGGTATTGGCAGCTACCGCGTTAGGGTCGGTCTGCACCAGAAAATCGTCGTTACAGGCCGTTACCGATACCAGTAAGAACCCGCCCAACAGCAAACTAAGTTTATAATTCATGATCTGATTCTGATTGGAATGTTGTACAAGTGCTTAGAAGGTCACTTTTACCCCTACGTTGTAGCCACGGGCCAGCGGATAGAGTCCGTAATCGACGCCGGGTGTCAGGTTGCTGCCCGCCGAGCTGCTGCCTCCGGTGGTGCCTGAACTGCTGTCGTAGAACACGTTGTAGTTATAATCAACTTCCGGATTATAGCCTTTGTACTTCGTGAGGGTAAAGGCGTTGTTGATGTTGCCGTAGACCCGCACACCGCCGAGTTTAATCTTGCTGACCAGTGCCGATGGCAGGTTGTAGCCGATGGTGATGTTGGTACACCGCAGGAACGAGCCGTTTTGCAGGTAGAAGGTCGACAGACGGGTGCTGTTCGACTGTGTCCCTCCGCGTGAGGCCCGGTAGACCTGGCCGTTGCCCGGCTGGCTGGCTGAGCGGTAGCGGTCGTTCACCACCGAATACTGGTTGCCCGACGCTTCCATGTTGAACAGATAATAGTCCTGACCATCAAGTACCTGATTGCCGTAGCTGCCGTTAAACGAAGCGTTCAGGTCGATGCCTTTGTAGCTCGACGTTACCGAGAAGCCGTACGTAAACTTCGGATACGGCGTGCCGATCACGCGCTTGTCAGCGTCGTTGACCACCCCGTCGCCGTTTACGTCTTCAAAAATCAGGTCGCCGGGACGGAGCGGGTTGCTGGACGCGGTCGAACGGGCAGGGCCTTTGCGCACATAACCGGCGGTATAGGTCTGGGTAGCGGAGTTGTAATTGGCGTTGTCCTGCGCGATGGCTTCCATATCTTTTTCCTGCACCATGCCGATTACGTTAAAGCCGTAGAACATACCGATGGGCTGGCCCTCCTGCGTAATGTGGGTAATGTACGAGCGTTCGGCACCGATCCCGAAAATGGTATTGGCACCGCCCATGTTCAGCACCTTGTTGCGGTTCAGGGCAATGTTGCCGCTCAGGTTCAGCTTAAAATCGCTGGTCGATACCACGCGGCCGTCGATCTGAAGTTCAATCCCTTTGTTCTGCACTTTTGAATCGCGCAGGTTGGTCAGGATGCTCGACGTACCCGACACCGCCGACACCGGCTGGTTGAAGAGCAGGTTGTAGGAATTACTCAGGTAGCCGTTGGCAATCAGCAGCAGGCGGTTATTCAGCAGGCCGAGGTCGAAGCCAAGGTTAAACTGCGAGGTAGATTCCCAGCCCAGTTTCTGGTCTTTGAGCGCACCGGCCCAGACTGCCGTATTGATTGTTCCGTTGCCGAACACCGCTCCGCCGGGGTTGTTCATCGTTTGCTGGTAGTTGTAGTTCCCGATGTTGTAATTACCGGTCAAGCCCCAGCTCCCCCGCAGTTTCAGCGACGATGCCTCGCCAACCAGATCGCGGTAGAACGGCTCGTTGGAAACCGTCCAGCCGGCCGACAGCGACGGGAAGCTGCCCCAGCGGTTCTGCGGGCCGAAACGCGACGAACCGTCGGTCCGGAAGGCGGCCGTCAGGAAGTACCGCTCATCGAAGTTGTAGGTTGCCCGGGCGAGGTACGACAGCAGGGTCTCGTTGTATTTGCGGGCACTGTTCAGGAAGAAGTTCGTGGCGTCGGCACCCTTGCCCGAAATTTCCTGAATCCGGTCGTTCTGGAAGCCCTGTGCCGATACGCTGATAAGGTCACGCGTTGTCTTCTGCGCCGAATAACCGGCCAGCAGGCTCAGGTTGTGGCGGTCGAACTGGCGGTTGTAGGTCAGCGTAAACTCGCCCAGCATGTTCTGCGTCGCGTTGGTCTGGGCCGTTGCTCTGGCAGCGGCAATCGAGGCGGCTGAGTAAGGCGGATTGGCTCCGTTGCTCAGGCTGGTCGGCAGGTAGTATTCGTACTTCTCGTTGTACGTCTGCAAGCCGAGGTTAGCGCGGGCAGTCAGGCCCTTCGTGATGTCGTAACTGGCCGTACCGGTCAGGTTGTTGCGAAGCCCTTTGCGGGTAATGTTGGTTTCGCGGGCCAGCGCCAGCGGGTTTTCGAGGGTCTGATAACCATACAGCGCCGACTGTGAGGCCGCTTCGTTTTTGATCAGGTTGCCGTTGTCGTCATAGGCGCGGAAAATCGGCATGTAGATCAGCGCACCCAGAATCGGGCCCTGGTTGAAACGGCCTTCCTGCACCTCGCGGTTGTTGGTCGACGTCAGGAAGATGCTTGAACCAACCCTGAACTTCTTACTGATTTCGCCGTCGATGTTGGCGCGGAGGTTGATCCGTTCCTGTTTGGTCGGGTCCAGAATCCCCTTCTGGTTCAGGTAGCCGCCGCTGATGAGGTAGCGGGTTGAGCCGTTGCCGCCCGAAAACGTCAGGTTGTGGCGCGTCATCGGGGCGTTCCGGTACAGCACGTCCTGCCAGTCGGTGTTGTATTTCGGCGTGATCATTTTCTGAGACGCAAAGTCATAGAAATCCGTCGGGATCTGCACGGCGCTGGCGTTCCCCACATTGGCTACCCGCGTGGCATTTGCGTCGGAGAAGTTGGCATCGGTGAATGCCTTACCGGCGTTCTGCATCAGGTCGCGGTAGGTATTGTTGCGGGCGTCGATCAGCAGTTGCACAAACTGCGTCGAGTTGAGCAGGTTCACCTTTTTAGCCAGCTGATTCACGCCGTACTGGAATTCGTATTCCAGCTTGCCCTTGCCGTCCTTGCCGCGTTTCGTCGTAATCAGGACCACACCACCCGAGGCCCGTGAACCATAAATGGCCGCTGAGGCCGCATCTTTCAGGATGTCGATGCTTTCGATGTCGTTCGGGTTGATGAACACATCATTACCGGCCGGAAAGCCGTCGATGACATAGAGCGGGTCGGAGCTGGCGTTAATCGAGCCAATACCGCGCACGCGGATTTTGGCCCCGACATAGGGCGCACCGCTCACCTGCGAAACCTGCACACCGGCCAGTTTACCGACCAGTGCCTGGCTCAGTGTGGGGGCCGTAACGTTCAGTTCGCGGGCCTTCACGTTTGAAATAGCACCGGTTACGTCGCTTTTGCGCAGGGTCTGGTAACCGACGGCTACCACTTCATTCAGCATGGTGCTGCCTTCTTTCAGCTGGATGGTCAGGCTTGTTTGCTGGCCGGCCACCACTTCCTGCGTTTCGAAACCGATGAACGAAATCACCAGCGTTGCGCCTGGACTAACCTCCAGCGAAAACCGGCCGTTTCCGTCCGTAACGGTGCCTTTGCGGGTTTGCTTTTCAACAATGCTGACACCAGGCATAGGCTGCCCGCCGGCGTCGGTCACCTGGCCGGTGATGCGTTGCAGGATACTGGCGGACGGACGGACCAATGGGCGTCCGGCGGCGTGGGCAAGGGGTAAGGCCGGCTGTGACAGAACGGTCACGGCAAACAGACCAGCCACCAGCCGCACAACAGGGTTGGGGTAACGATTCATGCAAATTCAGATTGTATTACGTTGTATGTTATTCGGTATCAGATTACTAATAGGGATGATGTTACCACGTCAGATCGACAAAACGGACATTGTTGCGGCGGGCGGAGGAAACCGCTATGCCCCGGTTCAGGTTGCCCGACAGCGTGAAGCCTTCCAGCTCATCGGCATCATCGGTGTCAATCACTCTGAGCACCTGTTGCCTGCCGGTTTCGATTGATTTCACCAGGTCGATCAGCGTAAAGCGCCACCGGCGACCTTCGATCTGGTTCTGAATCAGCACCAGAATGCCTTTCTCCGGTATCCAGTGCAGGTTCTGGACAAAGGGCGTACAGGTGAATTTTTGGACGACCACACCCGCTTCGCTAGTTTTTTTCGCTTTATGGAGCTTTTCCGGATCCATCAGGCGCACCTCATTGCCGTTGTTGCCATAGTCGGCCGTGGCCACGTACCACTTGTTTTGGTAGCGTACATACTCCGGGCGGGTACCCTGAATGCAGGTGTCGTCCTCAATGGTATTCAGGAGGTTGCCGTCGAGGGTGCCGGTTTTCAGCAGACGGTTCCAGTCAACGCTGTAGATCACCGCCCGCCATTTGGTGCCCTCCGGGTTCAGGCGGATACTGTTGCCGATGAAGGTCGGGCCGTTACCGTTCCAGGCGATGCCGGTCGGGTGATTGATTACGTCCTGACCCTTTTCGGTTAGTCTGATTTCGTGGTTTGTATAAGTCAGTCCATCGGCGCTCTGGTCGTAACGCCGGATCATACCCACCTCGCGGTCACCGTAGAGATAGACATGGCCGTTGATGAAGGCCGCTCCCTGACAGGCACCCAGCGAATCTGCCGTAAACGGCGTACGAAACGTCATCGCCGGTTGTTCTGAACGCATCGCGATCAGGAGTAAGCCTGCCAGTAGTACCGTAAATGTGCTTTTCATAAGTAAGTATCTAAGATTAAATGCAATGAAAAACGGGTCAGCCGGACAAGTGCAGCACTAAATGGGAGGATGGGCGAAAGGAAAAAGGTTCAGGAACGATAGCTGACTATGCAGCTGCAAAAGACGGGGTTTAGTATTACCGGAGCATTACCGGAATCTTGTCAAATTGTTACGAAACAGGGCATAGTGTGTATAGAATGTGTGTTGGTGCGAATGGTAATGAATTCGTAATCTTGCAGGTAAAATCAGCTCCGCCGGCATCTGTTACCTTTGCCGCTCTTTATACGTATGATGATCAACCCGCGCATGTGGACCGCCTTTATTGTGGGCGTTCTTATATCGGCACAAACGGTTTTTGCCCAGATTCCTGCCAACAGTATCTATGCGAAGCAGGAACGGGCTGGCTATACCCTGGGCCGTATAGCTAATCTGCGAGTCCTTGAAAATGCCCTCAACTTTGTCGTAGTAGGTGACTGGGGCCGTCAGGGGGAATATAACCAGAAGGCGGTTGCCCTCCAGATGGCTAAAACCATGGCCGGCATGGAAGGCAACTTTGTGATTTCAACCGGCGATAATATTTACCCCGACGGCGTTGCCAGTGTGCAGGATCCGCTGTGGCGGGGCAGTTTTGAATCGGTCTACACCTATGCACACCTCCAGCGGAACTGGTATCCGGTTTTAGGTAACCACGACTACGGCGGCAATGTGGACGCTCAGATTGAGTACTCGAAAATCAGCCGCCGGTGGCGGATGCCGGCCCGCTATTATTCGCTGAAAAAACGGGTTGGCAAAAGCAAGGCGTTGTTTGTGTTTATCGACACCAACGGCTTCGAACCGGCCTATTACAAAAACGAAGACCTTGCGCCGGCCCTGAGCCAGCAGGATACCACCGCCCAGCTGCGCTGGCTGCGGGAAGTCCTGGCCGACCCTGACCCGTCGATCCGCTGGAAAATCGTGGTAGGCCACCATCCGCTGTATTCGGCCGGTAAACGGGTGGCCGCTACGGGACCGGTCCGGCATGCGATTAAGCCGATTCTGGATGAATTCGGGGTCGATATCTACCTCTGCGGCCACGATCACGACTTACAATATAACAAACCGGTGGGCCCGACGCACCACTTTCTGTCGGGGGCCGGCTCCGAAACGGATAACAATCCGCACCAGACGCCGGAGAGTATTTTTTATAATGGCAATAACGGGTTCATGGCCTTCTCGATCACCGAAAACCAGTTTCTGGTACAGATCATCGACTACCTGGGTCAGATCCTGTTCTCGCGCGTAATTCCCAAAAATGACGTACCGAAAAAATAACCGTGGCATCCGGGTTTGGCTGGGCCTGTTGCTGCTGTCTGTATCTGTCCATGCCCAACCGCCCATGCGCTACACAACCGCTCAGGCTCACTCGCACAACGATTACGAACAGAAAATCCCGTTCTGGCAGGCGTATCACCAGTCTTTCGGTTCGATTGAAGCTGATGTTCACGCCGTAAACGGTACGCTCTATGTGGCCCACGATCCGTCGGCCATTGCCGGCAACCGGACCCTTGAGGCGTTGTATATTCAACCGCTGGTGCAGCAGGTGACCGATCTGAAAGGCGTTGTCTACGAAAATAAACAGCCCCTGCAATTGCTGATCGACCTGAAAACACCCGCTGACCAGACACTGCCGTTGCTGGTAAAACAACTGGCGGCTTATCCGACGGTCTTCGGCGACAATGGGCCGGTACGGGTAGTCGTAAGCGGCAATATGCCCAAACCGGAGCAGTTTTCCTTGTACCCCTCGTGGCTGAAATTCGACGGTCGCCCCGACATTACCTACACCGATGAACAGCTAACCCACGTCGGCCTGATCAGCCAGTCGTTTCTGACCTATAGCGGCTGGAACGGTAAAGGGCTGATTGTGAAAAAAGAGCGGGCGAAGCTGCTGACCATGATCCGGAAGGTACATGCGCAGGGCAAAAAAGTCCGGCTCTGGGCCACTCCCGACAACGTAAATACGTGGAAGGCGCTGATTAACCTCGGCGTCGATTTTATCAATACCGATCACATTGCCGGGCTGGCCAGCTTCCTCAACAGCCGCCCGACGGCAGAGTTTCAGAACACCCGTTTTCACACGCCTTATCAGCCAACCTACCGCAACAACGATGAGCGCAGCCGGGTCAGAAATGTGATTCTGCTGATCGGCGACGGTATGGGACTGGCGCAGATTTATGCCGGTCTGACGGCCAACCGCGGGGCGCTCAACCTCGGCCAGTTTCTGAACATCGGGTTCTCGAAAACGAGTGCGGCCGACACCTACATCACCGATTCGGCGGCGGGCGGTACGGCAATGGCCACCGGCACAAAAACCAACAACCGCTACATCGGCGTGGACTCAACGGGAGCGGCCTTACCCGCCATTCCGGCCCTGATCCGGCAGTGGGGCATGCCGTCGGGGATTATTACGGTCGGAAGCGTGACGGATGCCACTCCGGCTGCGTTCTACGCTCATCAGCCTGACCGCGCCTTTGAACATGAGATTGCCACGGATTTTCTGCGTTCGCCGGTCGACATCCTGATCGGGGGCGGTTACCGGTTTTTTAACGACCGCCGCGTGCTGGATACCCTCCGGCAGCGGCAGTATCAGATCGGAACAGCCTTCAGCGAGCTGGAGACGATGAAGGCTCCCTTTGTGCTGCTCGACGATCAGGCAGTCGGGGCGGTGCATCAGGGACGGACCAGCTTTCTGCCGGACGGGCTGAACAAACTCATCGGCGAACTGAAAGGGCGGAAAGAAGGCTTTTTTATCATGGCCGAAGGGGCTCAGATTGATTATGGCGGGCATGCTAAAGACCTCGGCTATGTGGCCCGCGAGATGGTGGATTTCGACCGCGCCATCGGTGAAGCGATGCGCTTTGCCGACGAAAACGGCGAAACCCTCGTCATTGTCACGGCCGACCATGAAACCGGCGGGCTAACCCTGCTCGACGGGGATCTGAAACGCGGGTATGTCGACGGGCATTTCAGTACCAACGACCATACGGGTGTCATGGTGCCGGTATTTGCTTACGGTCCGCATTCCCTCGATTTCCGGGGCATGTACGAGAACACCGCCATTCACCACAAAATCATGTCGATTCTGAAGCGGTACAAAAAGTAAAACCACGAAGGCGGGAAGGCATGAAGGGGCACCAGGTAAGCACACTAAGCATAATTCTGCCTGTGCATCTTTGATGTTTAGTGTACTTGTCAGCATGTGTAATTGAAAATTTACCACATAGCCACATAGAAAAACAAAGATTTTTTAATCTTATGTGCCCTATGTGGCTATGTGGTATGCAAACACAGCGTGGAAATACAGTATTAACTTTTATTTTCTTCGTGCCGCATTGGTTCTTCCTGCCTTCGTGGTTAAATCTAGTTAACAGGTACCCGGATAACGGAAAGCGAGTGCGGCACCAGCGTCAGGGTGATGGCTTTTTTGCGGGCATCAACCGGAATCTGCCGCTCGACCGGACTAACCGCCGTGGCGTTTTCAAACGTATTGACCGCATCCAGTTTGTCGGTAGTCAGCAGGGAGAGGGTAGCCGTGGGTTTGAGCTTTTTCGCCCCGTCGAGCTGAATCGTGCGGTCAACCGGCTTGTTTGAAACGTTCACGAGCTTAACAATCACCTCATTCGTTTTCTGGTCGAGTACCGCCGATGCATACAGACTGTCGGTACCGGCAACGATAGCCCCCTGCTGCTTCAGGTCGAGTACGTGCGTGCCCTTGTAGAGCGAAAACAGCTTCTGCACGTAATAATTCGGGGTACCATATACCCGTAAGTTATCGACCCAGATCAGGTCGGGTGTCCACTGCCAGCCCTCGGCATGCGCAAACAGCGGGGCATACGACGCCATGTTGACGACAGCCGCATTCCGCTCCAGCCCCGTCATAAACGCCGCTTCTGACAACGCACAGAGCCAGTTATTTTTGTTGTTTACGCTGACGACGCGGTCACTTTGCGCGGCCCATTCGCCGGCAAATACCTTTGAGCCCGTGCGGGGGTAGTTATCGTAGCGGGTCACATTTTCCAGAAACCATTCCGGCCGGCGGTAGTAGTGCTCATCAATCAGATCGGCATTCATGGCCCGCAACTTGCCGTTCAGGTAGTCGAAGCGGTCGCCGTTCGGATCGGTTCCCGACGAACAAACCAGCTTCATGTCCGGATACTTTGCCTTAATCGCTTTCTGAAAAACCGCCAGCCGTTCTATGTACTGCGGCCCCCAGTTTTCGTTGCCGACGCCGAGGAATTTAAGGTTAAACGGTTTGGGATGGCCCAGGTCGGCCCGCTTTTTCCCCCAGGCCGTAGATACGTTGCCGTTGGCAAATTCGATCAGATCAAGGGCGTCCTGTACGTACGGATCAAGCTGATCGAGGGGCACGAGTTCAGCGGTATTAAACTGGCAGGCCATACCGCAGTTCAGGATTGGAAGGGGCTCAGCACCAATGTCTTCGCATACCTGAAAGTATTCCAGAAAGCCGAGGCCGAAGGTCTGGAAATAGTCCGGTGCCGGGCGGTGGGCAAATTCAAAGTTCCAGCGGTTAATGATCAGCTGCCGGTCTTCCACGGGGCCGATGGTCTTTTTCCACTGGTACCGCTGCGACAGATCGTGGCCTTCGACGATACAGCCACCCGGGAACCGGACAAACCCCGGTTTCATGTCGGCCAGCATCTGAATCATGTCGGCCCGCATACCGCCCGGACGACCCTTCCAGGTATCTTCCGGAAACAGCGATACCATGTCGAGGTCCACCGTACCGTTGCCTTCCACCCACAGGCGGAGTTTCCCTTTCTGCACCGTCTGCGAAGCGGTAAAGCTCACCTGTTGTTTGTGCCATTGTCCGTCTTTGGTGGCTGGTGTCAGCACGCCGCTGCCTACCACCTCGTTCGTCTCATTCAACAGCTCCGCACGCAGGGTTATACTACCCGACAGGAGGCGATACATGACCGAAAAATCGTAGCGAAGGCCGTTTTTAAGGCCCATGCCCTTAAAGCCTTCGTTGGTCAGCCCCATGTCGCCGGTAGCGAGGTTGTTGGCCGTAATGTGCAGGTAGCGCGGGTTATTGCTGCCTTCATCCTTGCGGTTCTGTACCAGCAGATCACCTTCCGTGCGTTTTTTGCCTTCCTGTTTCCAGCCCATCAGCGGCTTAAAAAACTCAAACGACCGGTTTTTGACGAGTTCGGCATAAATACCGCCATCGGCACCGAAGTTAATGTCCTCGAAAAAGACGCCCCACATCGTCGGCTGGATTTCCGCAACCGGCTTTGCCGTATTAACGTTGATGACGGGAGCCGGTTGGGCAAGCGCCAGGGAAGCCGATGCGAGCAGGATGGCCGCCGCCTTCGGTAAAGTCTGAATCATGTTCACAGGTTAAATAAGTTAAGCAGATTAAGGTATCCGGTGCACGTTTTTCACCCCTTTGCGCTGGTTTATCACCGGAGTTTTCAAAACGTGTAAATCTGACACAATTTTAAGCGCGTAAAATTTATTCTCCAAATAGTTCAACCAATTTGTGTGGGTGGCGCGCCAGGCTAGAATATGGTGCTAGGGGGGGGACATGAATGATAGCATTCGGTAGTTAGCATACCATTGCTACTTCAAGCACGATATATTTCGTAATTGTCAGATTATTGTCGCTTCGTTTCCCACGAATCCGAAGAAAATAACGACTGATTCCCACTGCTGCTGGTTCCGCTGTCGGTGACTTAATTGAGGCAATAAGGGCTGTCCATCTATCCCCGCAATGATTCTTAACTTCTTCTCTTAATTCTGTAATTGGAATGACAGGGAACCTGTGGGACTCTTCCTCCGAATACGAATGGCCGGTAAATGTATTCTCATTTGTTGCTTTCAGAGGTTTCCAGTCTGATAAATAATGTTTCCAGTTTACAAGATCGCAGTGAGGGCCGTCGTCCATAATGGTGACGCTTGTTTCATAGCGTTGGTCAACTTGTAGGTTTACTAA
>NZ_CAMFHL010000134.1 GCF_945952095.1 uncultured Arsenicibacter sp.
CTGATGGGTTGGGTCGGTACTCAGGTACGGCTCGTCGAGCAGGGTGTTCAGCACGGTAAGGCCGGCCTGTGTATACCGTTGTCCGGCCTCCTGATCACCTTTGGCCGTAAGGTAGTTGCCGAGCCGGAGTAATCCCTGAGCGCCGATAGCTGCTGCCGAACTGTCAACGGGTTCATAAGCATTGAACGGATCGGCGGGGCGGTCAAGGTAATCGCCGAGCAGGTGCAGGAACGGTGCTCCGGTATCCCAGTACGGTACCCCGTCTGTTGGGGAATATTCGATATAGAAATCGCAGGTCGCTTTGGCAGCTTTCAGCATATAAGCCTCAACCGCCGCGCGGCCGCCAAACGGTTCGAGTTCGCTGTCGGGCAGGGTGGCAAGATATTCGAGCTGCTCGGGGAACCCGCACATCGCCCAGGCCAGGCCGCGTGTCCAGGTCGAAAAGCCGGTGTAGCCTTGCTGCGAATTCGGGCAGCGGAAGTTGCCGTCTTTGGTGTTAAAAACGCTTTCGTGAGCCGTTCGGCCCCAAAGGTCGTAGCTGTCGCGGCCTTCACCGTAAAAAACGGAGTAGTCGGCGGTGGCTTTGATGTGCTGCAAGGCCCGGTCGAGGAGATTGATGCGCGCGTCGTTCTCCGCCTGAAACACATGCCCGAGGCTATGGCTTACGACCAGTGCCCGGCAAGAGCGGATAGTATCGACAAACAGCGAATGCGGCCCGTTGAACGAGTGAATAAAGCCACCGTTTTTGATGGTTGTCCAGCGGCTTGCCTGTACGGCACCGGATATTTTCAGGGCGAGCTCGTAAAAATTCTGCTCCCAGTCCTGCTGCGGGATCCTGCCTTCGCGCATGAGCCGGAGCAGGTTGCCATAGGTACTGACGTTGTTAAAGCCGTGGTCATGCACGCCGATATGACTGACGTGCGGGGCCATTGCCTGCACGGTTTGCCGGCGGCCCTGTTCCAGAAAATAGCTGTCGCCGGTAGCATCGAACTGTAAAATAGACGAGCCGTACTGAAAGCCCTGCGTCCATTCGGTCCAGCCGCGGGTCGTATATTTACCGGCAGCCGTGAACACAGGTGAGCCCTTTGCGGTATCGTATTCTGCGTCGATCAGGCGGATTTTTTGGGCCGAAAGCTCCCAGAACCGGGTCAGTTTCGAAGTCAGGTCTGCGGGGGTAAGGTGGTCGTTAATCTGAATCATCGTTCGCGGATAAGAGAAGCGAAGAAATAGGTTGTTGTTGGGTTTATCCTCTAAAGAGCGTCTGGCTGCCTAATTACTGCCTTTTCTCCAATCCGAAGCCAATTTGCCACGTTGAAATGGTATCTTGCCGCTAAACTTAGTAACCTCAAAAAACATGAAACACATTATCCTTGCCCTGGGGCTGATGCTTGGTGCTTTGCCCGCCACGATGGCACAAACGTTCAGAGGTCTTGACAAGTCGCCGATGGATATTGCCTACTACCCGGACGACTATGCGCACGACCGGAAATTTGCACCCGCTAAAATCGGAACGGACAAGGCGATGGTACGCGTGGTCTATAGCCGCCCTGCCAAAAACAACCGTGAGGTGATGGGGAAACTGGTGCCTTATGGTAAAGTCTGGCGGATGGGTGCCAATGAAGCGCCGGAAATCAAATTTTATCAGGATGTAACGCTGGGGGATAAGAAAATCCCGGCGGGCAGTTATGCCTTACTGGCCATTCCGGGTGAGCAGGAGTGGACCATCATCATCAGCTCGGACGTGGATCAGTGGGGGGCTTACAGCTACAATCAGGCGCTGGATGTAGCGCGCATAACAGTGCCGGTACAGAAAACCGAAACACCGGTAGAAAACTTCTCGATTCAGTTTGTGAAGAAAGATGCCAAAAATGCGGTCATGAACATCGGCTGGGATACAACAGTGATTCCGGTGCCGGTGGGGCTATAAAAATAGTGGCGCTAAAACAAAAGTGGTGGCACGAACGTAGGACGTCCCCGTCCAGTCGTGCCACCACCAAGTCAACCGGCGATACTAATCTCCGGCTTATTTCTTTTTCTTACCGGCAAATGGTCTGCGGTATTTCGCCTTGGCTGGCTGACTGCTGCCACTGCCACCACCCTGCTTCTGTGCGCCGAGGAGCTGCTCAGCAAGATCGGGCCGGTTGAGCTTGTTCAGCCGGTTACGGATCCAGTCCTTAAATTCCGGTTTATACCAGAAGAAATACCGGTTCTGCGCCTGTTTCTCGTCACGGGTTTTGGCCGTTTTGACCGGCTTAAGCGTATACGGGTGAACACCTGAATAATAGATTACCTCCGCGACGGTCATCGGTGTCGGCGTAAAGTCCTGCACCTGTTCCAGCTGGAAACCCATATCTTTGGTTTCGGCTGCCAGATTGGCCATATCCTGTTCTTCACAGCCGGGGTGCGACGAAATGAAGTACGGAATCAGCGGCTGTTTCAGGTTATGCTTGTCCGAAATCTTGTCGTATTTTTTCTTAAAGAGCTTGAAGTACTTAAACGACGGCTTCCGCATAATCCGGAGCGTGTCGTCGGATGTATGCTCAGGCGCTACCTTTAACCGGCCGGATACGTGGCGGGTAATCAGCTGCTCCATGTACTCGTCGTGGTTGCCGTCTTCGTTATTTTTATTGAAGTCATCGACCAGCAGGTCATACCGGACTCCGGAACCCACAAACGCCTTTTTGATGGCCGGATTGGCATCGACCTTGCGATAAAGCTGCGTCAGCGGCTTGTGCGACGTATCGAGGTTGGAGCAGATAACCGGGTGAATACAGCTCGGGCTCTGGCAACGGGCGCAAATCGACTCGTCCTTGCCCTTCATCTTATACATGTTGGCCGACGGACCGCCCAGATCGGAGATATAGCCCTTAAATTCCGGGTGTTTTGTGATCTCGTCCACTTCCTTCAGGATCGATTCTTCGCTGCGGGACGCAATAAACTTACCCTGGTGCGCCGAGATGGTGCAGAAACTACAACCACCGAAGCAGCCACGGTGCATATTCAGCGAGAACTTGATCATTTCGTAGGCCGGAATGGCACCCCGTTTTTTGTATTTCGGGTGCGGCATACGCGTATACGGCATATCGAACGACTTGTCGATTTCGGTTTCATCCATCGTCTTGAACGGCGGATTGATAACGAGAATCTGGTCACCGACCCGCTGCGTAATGCGGTTGGCCTGCCATTTATTCGACTCTACCTCAACGATTTTGAAGTTGGCCGCATATTTAATTTTATCAACCAGACATTCTTCGTGGCTCGTCAGTTCAACCGTATTCCAGTTGTTATAGTCGCGCAGTTCCGAAGGGCCGTCGTGCATGAAGGCGACCTGATTGATGTTACGCATCGATCCGAACGGAACGCCTTTGCGGGTCAGTTTCAGGATCTCGCGCAGGGGTTGTTCGCCCATACCATATACCAGCATGTCGGCCCCTGAATCTGCCAGAATTGACGGCATCAGCCGGTCCTGCCAGTAATCATAGTGTGTCACGCGGCGCAGCGATGCCTCGATACCACCCAGTAAAACCGGTACATCCGGATACAGCTCTTTCAGTATTTTGGTGTACACGATGGTGGCGTAATCGGGCCGGAAACCAGCCTCACCGCCAGGTGTATAAGAATCATTCGAACGGCGGCGCTTATTGGCGGTGTAGTGATTCACCATCGAATCCATACAACCGGCTGTAACCCCGAAAAAATACTTCGGGCGGCCGAATTTTTTAAAGTCGCGCAGGTCATCCTGCCAGTTTGGCTGCGCAATAATGGCCACGCGGAAGCCTTCGCTCTCCATGATCCGGCCGATCACGGCAGTGCCAAAGGCCGGGTGGTCAACATATGCATCCCCGGACACCAACACAATATCCACTTCGTCCCAGCCTCGTTTTTCGACTTCTTTCATCGTTAGAGGCAACCAGTCTGTAAGGGGTCTTTCGATCATGGAGAATAAGAAAATTACTATCTAGAAAGCTTCAAAATTACAAAATAGTTCAATTGAAATTTTCAGTAGTAGTAAAACCCCAAGGCATAAGTAAGGCTGTAGCACAAAAAAAGCTTCCGGGAAGTTCTAAACTTCCCGGAAGCTTAAGGTTGGATACCGGATACTGATGAATAAAGATCAGGCAGGATCAATAAAAAGAATCAGCGCATTATTGGATAAGGCTTCAAATTCGATTTCGCCTGTTCCCCGCAATGCCATGCTGTCGCGGGCATGCAGGAGCCGGTTCTGTACTTCAAAGGCGCCTTCTACGACAAATGCAAACAGCCCTTTTTCGGGGTCAGAGGCGCGCAGGCTGTCTTCCTGACGGCCGCCATACTGACCGACAAACACGCGCATATCCGTACCGCCAACCGAAAACAGCTGGTTGGTCACTGCCAGATCGAAGGCTATAACCGAGATTCCGGGGCTGAACCGTTCGGCTGGCCGGGCGGTGAGCCAGATGTGCAGGTAATTAATCAGCTCCGTATCGTACGGATTGGTAATGGAATACGACGAATGGGCGGGTAAGGATAATACAAGCGCTTCGCCGGCAACCGCATAGCTGGTATCTGCCACCGGACTACTGACTTCAACGCCACCGACGAGGGGAAGGATAAGAACGAACATAGCCTCATCAACCTGCATGGTCAGCTGACGGCCGGCTGCCAGCGTATCGTCATTCACGACGCAGAGCCGGCCAAACGGAGCTCGTCCCTCAGCCTGATAAGGTCCGAAGTTAAATGTATGGAAACTGCGGAAGCCGTCCGTTTCGGCAATACCCCGCTGATCAGCTAAATACAATTGTCCCTGAACGTCGGTAAGCATCGGAAACGTGGTTAGGCGCTGACAACAATCGTGTGTGTAAGTACGTAGCCGGCCGAAACGCTGCCGGTTATAGTCGCCAGTTCGGTCGTGAAACCGTCGCTGAACACATTGTCCCGCTCATTGGTCGTATCCTGCGTACCACGGGTATAATAAGTAGTGGCCGTTGTATATACGGTATCACACACATCTTTCGGGAAGGCAATCTGCGTGACGAGCAGCGACTTGCCGGTTGAGTCGTAAATGTGCACGTGAATGTGCGGTGCCCGGCCCGAGTACCATCCCGGAAAGATGGACGTAAAACCTACCAGACCATTGGCATCGGTTGTCTGACGCCCGCGCAGAAAGTGAACCGACGTAAAGTTGGCCGACTGCATACCCGTGCCGCCATATTCTGAGTAATAGCCATCCCTGTCGCAGTGCCAGATGTCGACCAAGGCACCTTTCAGAGCGGCGCAGCTGCTGTTTTTGTTCTGGATCGTAATTTTTATGGTAAACGGTACACCCGTCCGGTCTGACCGTATATCGGTCAGTACCAGCGATGACGGGGTTTTAGTCGGAAAAGGACCTTCCGTTTCAGAAGGGGTAACCGTGCAGCTTCCGGTAGTCGTGCCCGTAGATGTTCCGGTGCCCGATGTTGAGGCGGCGTCTACTTCCGTCTTCGTACAGCCGGTCAATGGCATAACCATGCTGATGCCGAGTGCTGTAAATCCCTTTTTCAAAAAGTCTTTGCGGTTCATGTGATTAGTCAGGCGATTGATTGTATATGCCTAATACGCAGAACAGACTCCCAGCATTGCAGAAGGACGAAGGTTATCGGTAAACAGAGGTTTTTTGCCGGTGAACACCTGTCAGATATCCTTCACGCAGCGGAAACCAAGGTGCATAAGGGAGGTTTCCGGGGTACTGCCCGAGCGTCCGGAAACCCGGTAGCCGTGGCACCACGAAGGCTCACAGAGGTAGGAGCCACCGCGCTGGGCACGCTCGGTTTCCGGCCCGATCTTAGGCTCAGCACGGTTCAGCAGGTCCTGATACGAAACTTTCCAGTTGACACACCATTCCCAGACATTTCCCGAGAGGTCGGACAGCCCGAGCGGAGATTTACCGAAATGCCCGACGGGGGAGGCATGATGAAACCCGTCCGTCACCTGATCGAAATTCGGAAAGGTGCCGTTCCAGGTATTGGCCATGGCTTTACCGCCGGGTGCCAGCTCGTCGCCGAAGGGGTAAAGGGTACGGTCGTTGCGGCCGTTGCGGGCGGCATGTTCCCACTCAATTTCATGAGGCAGTCGTTTGCCGGCCCATTTCGCATACGCTGTGGCATCATTCCAGGAGACCTGGGTAACCGGCAGATTATCGGCCGCCTTTCCGGCTTTCGGGCCGTAGGGAAACTCCCAGTTTGCGCCCGGTACCAGTGTCCATTCCTTTGTGGAATCACTCAGTACACCGGCATCGCCGAATTGCTGCGCCTGTGTTTTGTAGCCGGTTGCTTGGATGAATTTCCGGAACTCACCAACCGTCACTTCGTGCTGATCGATCAGAAAAGGTTTGACAAGGGCCCAGAACGTTGGTTTTTCCTGGTCTAGCCCGTCTTCAGAGCCCATCTGTACATAGCCGCCCGGTACATATACCATGCCGTCCGGCAGTTGTTTGGGCGGACTGGCAGCCGGAGCGGTAAGGTCAGCCGGTTTTTCAGAAAGGACGGTAATGGTGGGTGAAAGTGAAAAGGAGGTCTGATCGGACGATTGGCAGGACCAGCAAATCAGGCCGGTAAAAAGCAGGGAAACTATTTTTTTCATCTATGTCAAAAGGACAAAAGCGCGTCGGGTAAAGAAGTTCTAATTTACCGATAGTTATAATGTGGTAAATTGGAGGATGAAAATTACCTAAATTTCTTTAACTTGCTATACCATTTCACTGCCTTGATTCGATTTGCTGATCGAATACTTCCGTAACGAAACATTTATTTTTCACTGATAAATGCCCTATCTGGACACGTATACGCAACCGCTTACGGCAAAGACGGCTGCCCATTTGTTGCGCCGGGCAACATTCGGACCCACACAAACAGAAATTACCGGATTTACCGGCAAAACGGCTGCCCAGGCGGTACAGCTTCTGATTCAGAATGCGAATGTATCCCCGTCACCACCCATTGATCTGGACAGTACAAAGGCTACGGCAGGCCAGACATACCTCGAAAAAGCCTTTAACGGAGACCGGAATTTTGATTTCGGGACTTATATTAAATGGTGGTGGTACGGGATTATGGCTGATCAGTCGAATAAGCCGGCCTTGCTGGAAAAGCTAACCCTTTTCTGGCAGAATCACTTCGTGACGACCCGTGAGGTGGTCGATGACTACCGCTTTGTCTGGCGCTATTTTCAGTTACTGCGTACCAACGCACTCGGTAATTTCCGGACACTGGTGACGGGCATCAGCAAAGATCCTGCCATGCTGCGTTTTCTGAACGGAAACGAAAACGAAAAAGGTAAACCCAACGAAAACTATGCCCGCGAATTACAGGAGTTATTTACCGTCGGTGCGTTCGATTTCGCGGGTAATAAAAACTATACCGAAGACGATGTAAAGGCGGCTGCCCGTGCCCTGACCGGCTGGAAATACACCAACTACTGGGTAAACGGCTCAACTACCTTTGACACGACGTTCACGGCGACCAAGCACGACACAGACGCCAAGGTTTTTTCGGCAAAATATAACAGTACTACCATTCCGGCCCGGACAACGGCACCGGCGGGCTTTGCCAATACGGGTGAAGCTGACCTGAGCGATCTGATTACGATGCTGCTCAATCATCCCGAAACGCCGAAATTTATCTGCCGTAAACTTTACCGCTGGTATGTAAATCCGAATGTAACACAGGAGATTGAAACCAACGTGATTGTGCCGCTGGCGCAGTTTTTTGCCGGCTCGTCGAATAACTACGCCATTCAGCCGGTGATTGTAAAACTGCTGACCAGTCAGATTTTCTTCGATACAGCAAATATCGGTGCGATCATTAAATCGCCGCTTGAGCTGGTTATTGGCTCGCTGAAGTTTTTTGATCAGCCTGTGCCGCCGATGGCTACAAATTACGCTGCCTACAAAAAGCTGTTCGGCGATTTTGCCCACTGGCGGATGCGGGATATGCAGATGGATGTCATTGACCAGCCGACGGTATTCGGGTACGAGCCTTATTATCAGACAGGTTACTCCAGAATCTGGATGAATACCACCACCATTGCCCTCCGAAGCGATTTTACCGATGCCTTTATCTGGCGGTGGCTGGTTGTTGATGCCAATTATTACGGCACGGGTGTACCGTACAAAATGGGTATTGATGTACTGGCGTGGGCAACATCCCTGCAAACTAATTTCTCCGACGTTACCGGAACTCCGTCCATTACCTGCGTTGATGTGCTGGAGGCATTTACAAAAAACATGTTTGCCACCGATCTGTTTCAGTCGCAGAAGGATTTTCTGATTGATACGATTATGATGCAGGGAATTCCGCGCACCTCCTGGATCAACGAATGGAATAACTACCGGACGACGCCGACCAACACGAACCGCAAAAACGCGGTTACCTATCGTCTTCAAAATCTGATGAAGTACATGCTCCGGATGGCGGAGTACCAGCTTTGCTAACCCAATCAACTATCATGAACCGTAGAGATTTTTTTAAAGCGAGTTCGGCTTGTGTGTTGCCGGTAATGATTGACGGGTTCGGGATGAAGGCGCTGGCCCGGGATTCTGTGCTTGTACAGTCGCTGTTGCAGACAACGGCCGCCAACACTGACCGTGTACTGGTGATTATTTACCTGAACGGAGGGAACGATGGCCTGAATATGGTCCTGCCGCTCGATCAGTACTCCGCATACAATACCCTCCGCAGCAACATTGCCATACCCCAGGCCAGTGCTCTGGCGCTGACCGGAAATGATACCACAGGTCTGCATCCGGCGATGACCGGCCTGCAAAGCCTGTATAATGACGGAAAACTGTCGATTGTCCATTCGGTATCGTATCCGAATCCCGACCAGTCGCATTACCGCGCGACGGACATCTGGATGACAGCCGTAGACAGTACCCAGACCGCTGACACCGGCTGGGCGGGTCGTTACCTCGAAGACCGTTATCCGGGCTATCCGACCGGTTACCCGAATACCGATATGGAAGATCCGCTGGCAATTCAGATCGGGTATCTCACCTCAACCGCACTGCTGGGCAGTCAGGGCTCAATGGGGATCGCTATCAGTAATCCGGATAGTTTTTACCAGCTGGTAGGAGCAGGCGGCGCTACGTCGCCGGGGGACTTGCCGTGTTGTGATGCCGGCGAACTAATTTCGTTTATCCGTCAGCAGCAGGCATTATCAGTTGGCTATGCCGGCGAAATCAAGAAGGCTGCCGATGCCGGGAAAAATCTGGCTACCTACCCGACGTCCGGTGTTAACTCACTGGCTGATCAGCTGAAAATCGTGTCGCGCCTGATTCACGGCGGGCTGAAAACGAAAATCTATTTTGTTTCGCTGGGCGGGTTTGATACGCATTCCGGGCAAGTCGATACAACGGATAATACAAAGGGTGCCCACGCCACGCTCCTGGGTAAATTATCGGACGGGATTGCCCTTTTTCAGCAGGATCTGAAGCTACAGGGTATCGAAGATAAGGTAATCGGGATGACGTTTTCTGAGTTTGGCCGCCGCGCCAACTCGAACAACTCAAAAGGAACAGACCACGGTGTGGCTGCGCCGATGTTTGTTTTTGGGTCCGGTGTAAAACACAGCACCATTGGTACCAACCCGAACCTGTCTGATTTGTCGGGAACGGGGACAAACAAGGAAATTAAAATGCAGATCGATTTCCGGCGGGTGTACAACGACATTCTGAACGATTGGTTCGGGGCGGGGCAGAGCAAAACCGATACCTTGCTGTTCCGGAATTTCCCGACGGTTTCGTTGTTTTCGAATATGGTTGAGTCGGTTGCCTCGGGCGACTGGACCGATAAAAATACGTGGACGGTCGGACGGATGCCGTTCCCGAATGAATTCGTCCGGATTTGTCCGGGGCATACCGTAACGGTTGGCCAATCGGTTACGCTGCGTAATCTGAAGCTGGACGGAAAACTGAAATTTGCCGGTAATTATAAGGTAAAACTTACCGGATAAACCGCTGATGTCCGAATGCAAAACACCCCGGCAGGTTTTCCTGCCGGGGTGTTTTGCGTATAATCAGTACGGCTTGTTACAAATCAGCAACTGCTTTTCTGATTTCGTCTTTTGTCTTGCCGGTTTTTTGCTGTACCCGACCCCACATTTCGTCTTCTTTACCTTCTTCGTATGTCAGATCGTCGTCTGTCAGGTCACCGTATGCTTGTTTGATTTTGCCTTTGAGCTCGTTCCACGCTCCTTTGATTGTTGTCTCGTTCATGACGTTGATAGTTTAATGATTTATGTGTCTGCCGTGGCAGCTTACACAATATAGACTTATTCAGAGACGGAATGTTCAGAAAAGATGAGGGAACGGCCCAAAACGGGTAAAACAGCCTGATAAGAAGTGCCTGAGGTATATAAAACAAAAAAGCCAAGCGAGACACTCTCTTGGCTTTCTGATTTACTCAACGTTATGAAAAACTTTTCTTTTCGACGCAATAATAAAACGAAAGTAACAAATAATTGTTTCCCGTTCGTTAAATTTTTTTCAACAATTTTATAAGTGACTGATAAGCAGTGTAATGTATTTTATCAAAAAGATAAAAAGTAATAACCTGCTATGTATTTTTTGTGTCACCTATTTGGCCGTCCCGTATCGTAAGTGTTCTGTCTGCCAGATCGGCCAATTGCTGGTTGTGTGTAACGATAACAAATGTTTGCCCGAATTGATCCCTCAGATTAAAAAAGAGTTGATGTAGTTCCTGCGCGTTGTGGGAGTCAAGGTTTCCGCTGGGTTCATCGGCAAAAACAATGTCCGGCTGGTTGATCAGGGCACGGGCAACGGCGGTCCGCTGTTGCTCTCCGCCCGACATCTGAGACGGAAAGTGATCGATCCGGTCTTTCAGCCCCAGCGATTGCAGCAGTTCGGCGGCACGTTTACGGACGCCGGCTTCGGGTTTACCGGAAATAAAGCCCGGCAAACATACATTTTCAAGGGCCGTAAATTCAGGTAACAGATTATGAGACTGAAAAATAAAGCCAATCCGTTCGTTGCGGAAGCGGGCCAGTTCGCGGTCATTTAATGTAAAGGCCGACTCGCCCGCCAGCACCAGCTCACCGCTGTCGGGCCGGTCGAGGGTGCCCAGAATATGGAGTAATGTACTTTTACCAGCCCCCGAAGCGCCGACAATGGAGACCACCTCGCCCGATTGAATGGAGAGGTTGATACCCTTTAAAACGGGAAGATTGCCATAGGTACGACGCAGATCGGTTGCCTGAAGGAGTGTTTGCATAAAGTGTACGTTTTGTCGTTTATTTCGCCCGGTTTCGGATAGATTGACGCGGTTAAATGAAAACTGTGCTCTATAAACTGATAACTCAACAAAATTATTGGCTAACTTGCTGCGCGAACGCAAAACTACTGTTTTCCTTTATTTGTCATGAATATACACGAGTACCAGGGTAAAGAAATACTGAAGCGCTACGGCGTCCGGATTCAGGAAGGTATCGTTGCCGAATCGCCGGAAAAGGCAGTTGAGGCAGCTAAACAAATCATGGCCCAGACGAACTCTAAATTTGTAGTCGTCAAATCACAGATTCATGCTGGTGGCCGCGGTAAGGGTAAGGTCCAGGGTTCAGAGCAGCGTGGTGTTGCGCTGGCGAAATCAGTGGAAGATGTACGTACCATTGCAACCAATCTGATTGGTAACGTGCTGGTAACGCATCAGACTGGCCCTGAAGGCAAAAAAGTAAATAAGGTACTGGTTGCTCAGGATGTATTCTATCCGGGTGATTCAGAGCCGAAAGAATTGTACATGGGTATCCTGCTCGATCGTGCTAAAGCCTGCAACGTGATCATGGCCAGCACCGAAGGGGGTATGGATATTGAAGAAGTGGCTGAACATAGTCCGGAAAAAATCATCAAAGAATGGATTAATCCAGCCGTTGGCTTACAACCCTTCCAGGCCCGTAAAATTGCGTTCGCCCTTGGCCTGACGGGTGAAGCCTTCAAAGAAATGGTGAAATTCGTTACATCCTTATATAAGGCGTACATTGATTCAGACGCGTCGATGTTTGAAATCAACCCGGTGCTGAAAACGTCGGATAACAAAATCCTGGCGGTTGATGCGAAAGTAAACCTTGACGATAACGCCCTGTACCGTCATCCGGATCTGGCTAACCTGCGCGATATCTCGGAAGAGGATCCGCTCGAAGTTGAAGCATCGGCCAATGACCTGAACTACGTAAAACTGGACGGTAACGTCGGATGTATGGTAAACGGTGCCGGTCTGGCAATGGCTACCATGGACATCATCAAACTGTCAGGCGGTGAGCCGGCCAACTTCCTGGACGTAGGGGGTGGAGCTAACGCGAAAACGGTAGAAGCCGGTTTCCGTATCATCCTGAAAGACCCGAACGTAAAAGCAATTCTGATCAACATCTTCGGTGGTATCGTTCGTTGCGACCGTGTGGCGACCGGTGTTGTAGAAGCATACAAGGCAATTGGTGATATACCGATCCCGATCATCGTTCGTCTGCAAGGTACGAACGCCGAAGAAGGTGCACGGATCATCGACGAGTCAGGCCTGAAGGTTTACTCTGCTGTTCAGCTGAAAGACGCCGCTGAAAAGGTAAAGCAGGTTCTGTCTGCGATGTAATCGCGCCCTGATGCATACATTAAAAAGGCCCGGGAGCAGCTGCTCCCGGGCCTTTCTTTTATTGACAGGATTACATGATTTACGTGTTTCTTGCTGCTTTCGCTCACATAATCCAGCCCTGATAACGTATTGACAGGCTTAGCTGGCTGAATCTTGTTCATCCTGTAATCCTGTCAATACGTTATCGCTTGTAATACTTCATTGCTTCCGGCATCAGCTTTTTGATATCGCTGATCCGGCGCTCATCAGACGGGTGCGTTGACAGGAATTCCGGTGGCTTCTGGCCGGAACCGGCTTTTGCCATGCGGGTCCAGAACCCTACCGCTTCATTCGGGTCATAACCCGCCATAGCCATGAAAATCAGCCCGAGGTGATCGGCTTCTGATTCCTGAGCACGGCTATGGGGCAGTTCGCGGAGAAACGTATAGCCAACACCTGCTGCCTGTAAGAACAGAGCGTTCGTCTGCGCTTTTTGCGGAGGTGTCATGGCTCCCAGCAGAAGCTGTCCACCCTGAAGAAGGCCGTTGGCAACCAGCCCCTCGCTCATGCGCTCGTTTCCGTGTTCAGCAATCGCATGTGAAATTTCGTGGCCCATGACCGTTGCAACGCCCGCCTCACCCTGACAATACGGCAGGATACCGGTATAAAAAGCTACCTTACCGCCAGGCATGCACCACGCATTTACCTGCGGACTTTGAATCAGGTTGAACTCCCATTGATAGCCTTCAAGCCGGCTGCCTAAGTTGTTCGTATTCATGTAGTTTTCCATGGCCGCACGCAGGCGGCTACCGACACGTTTAATCATTTCGGCCTGCGAACCATTATTGACAACCGTACTCGTATCCAGTACTTCCTTATAGTTAGTAAACGACATCGGCAACAACTGCGCATTCGGTACAATTGCAAATTGCTTACGTCCGGTCAACGGGACCTTCTGGCAACCGATGGCGATTGAAAAAAGTAAAACGCCCAAAAGTATTTTCTTCATTGTAGTAAACGATTTATAGTATCAGACGGCAAAACTGTCAAATATGTACCTTTTTTACCTGGTGATTGTTCATTTTTTTTATTGTCGGATTCGGCCACACCGTCATTAGTCCGTAGATTTGCGGCTTTAAAACGGATCGTTTAACCGGATGCAGAACCCTTCTGTACGTCTCTGATTCATGAAAATCATCGCTGTCGGCCGCAACTACGCTGAACATATTAAAGAGCTCAACAACGAGCAACCCGAAGATCCCGTCATCTTTACCAAGCCCGAAACGGCTATTCTGCGCAATAATGACGCCTTCTATTATCCGGATTTTTCATCGGATGTGCATCATGAGGTAGAGATTCTGGTTAAGATCAGCCGGACCGGTAAAAACATTGACGAAAAATTCGCCCATAAGTATTACGACGAAATCGGGGTCGGGATTGACTTCACGGCCCGCGACGTGCAGAGTAAACTGAAGGCAAAAGGCTTGCCATGGGATCTGGCCAAGGGCTTTAACGGCTCGGCCCCGATTTCGGGGTTTGTGCCCAAAAGTCAGTTTGCCGATTTACAGAATGTCGGTTTCCGGCTCGATGTGAACGGTGAAACACGGCAGCAGGGCAATACCAGCATGATGCTGTATAAAATTGACTACCTGATCGCGTTTGTATCGCGTTACTTCCTGTTGCAGCAGGGTGATATCATCTTTACCGGTACGCCGAAAGGGGTAAGCGGCGTGCAGCCCGGTGACCGGCTGACGGCGTATCTGGAAGACCAGATAATGCTGGATTTTGAGGTAAAATAAGGATTTAGTAGGCCTGTCCACGGGCAATTACAGCATTTTAACGATTTGGAATGAGTATTCGACGGTTTGGGAAAAGCACTTTATTAGCTGGTTTTTTATCGCTTGGCGTCATTGGTGGTGTATTTGGGCAACTGAAACGGGAGATAAAAAAAACAACCCTCACCTCGGAGAATGGAACCAGTTATCTGGAGCCGGGCTACTTTATGTTCCCGATTCAGCCGGGACAGGAAAACTCCCTGTCGGGTGGTCTGGGTGATTTGCGGGCTAATCACTTTCACGCCGGTCTCGACATCCGTACCGGCGGGCGGGAAGGCCTGAATGTATACGCCGCTGCCGATGGCTACATCTCCCGGATTGCCGTATTTACGGGGGGCTATGGTAATGTCATTTTTATCAAACACCCGAACGGCCTGACCACCGTGTATGGTCACCTGAAAGAGCTGAAGGATACGCTGGGTGTATACCTGCGTGAGCAGCAATACCGCAAACAGACGTTCGAGATTGACCTGCGGCCTGCTCCGAATCAGTTTCCGGTCAAAAAAGGATATATTGTAGCGCTGTCGGGGAATACGGGCGGCTCCGGCGGTCCGCACCTGCATTTTGAGGTACGGGACCCGAAAGATAACCTGATCAACCCGCTGCTGTATGACTTCAAGGAACTGAAAGATAGCCAGTCGCCGGTGATTGAGCGGATTGCCCTGAAAACGCTGACGACCAGTTCACGCATTAACGGTGAATACCAGCGTGTTAATCTGGCGCCGGTTCGCCGTTCCGACGGCTCATACGGGATAAACCAGCCGATTACAGCCTCGGGTCTGGTCGGCATGGAAATTCTCGGTTATGACCGTACGGGCGGCTCGCCGTATAAAAACGGACTGAACTGCATCGAAATCAAGCTGGATGGCAAAGAGGTGTTTGCGTACAACATGGATACGTTTCCCAATGAGCTGACCCGCCTGATGAACATCCACGAAAACTATGAGGTGGAGCAGTTGTTCGGGTTGCGCTACCACCGCTGTTATGTGGCTGATGGCAACACGTTGCCGATTTACCGGACCGATGGCCGGCGCGGGCGCTTACCACTGTTTGATGGTCAGCCGCATGAGGTGGAAGTAACCCTGTTTGATGTCTATCAGAACCCGACGGTACTGCGGTTTACGCTGCAGCCCGAACCGGCAACGGTTGTGCAGGCAACGTCGGTGGTGCCGGGCAGTGCGGCAGAAGCGGCAACGATTACAGTAGACGAAAGTGTACTGAAGCTGGCCGTACGGAACTTCCGGACGACTGACGTACCGGTAGCCTTACTTTTTCACGGATCAAAAATTGACGAATTACCAGTAAGTTATATCCGGCAGAACCAGGGCATTTACCTGATTGATCTGAACAAACATATGCCGGATTCAATACAGGTGGGCCGCGGGGTGGTGGCTACCAATTTCCGGAAACGAATACTACCGGGCCGCCCGCAGGAATATGAAGGGGACGGAGTTAAGCTGAATTTTGACAGTAAAACGCTTTTTGACACCCTTTACCTGACAACGAGGCAGTTGCCGAACGGTATGCTGGAAATTAACCAGCCAACGATTCCGGTCAACGACTACTTGACGGTTACCTGGACGCCGGCGTATCCGGTTGCCGTTGATACGTCCCGTACGCGGGTGTATATGGTCAGTGGAGGGCGGAGCCGGTATGTAGGCGGTACCTGGAAAAACGGCCGGATTGAGTTCAGAACACGGGAGCTGGGGCGTTTTCAGTTGCAGACCGACGTGAATCCGCCGTCAATCAATATCCTGTCGGCTTCGGCAAACGGCATTTCGGCCCGTATCAGCGATGACCGCTCCGGTATCGGAACGTTCCGGGCGCTGGTCAACGGGGAATGGGTGCTGATGCAGTATGACTACAAACGGGCACTGATCTGGTCGGACAAACTGTATCCGGACGAAGAATTTCCGGATGACGCTGAAGTGATCATTGAGGTGACAGACCGGTCTGGTAATGTCTCTACCAGCCGGACGATCATCAGCAAGCCCAAACCGAAAGCAAAAGTCAAAGCAAAATCAACGGCTAAGAAAAAAGCGGCTCCGAAAGGAAAATCCAAAAAGCGCCGCCGGTAAAAACAGGACTCAAACCAGTTGACTATGAGTTTACAAGTTGGTGATATGGCGCCGGATTTTACGGCAAATGATCAGAACGGAAATGCAGTCCGTCTGTCAGATTACCGGGGGAAAAAGGTTGTCCTCTATTTTTACCCCAAAGATGATACCCCCGGCTGTACGGCACAGGCCTGTAGCCTGCGGGATAATTACAGTGCGCTTCAGGCAGCTGGCTATGAGGTCATTGGCGTAAGCGTTGACGGCGAGAAAGCCCATCAGAAATTCATCAGCAAATACGAGCTTCCCTTTACGTTAATTTCCGACACCGACCAGAAAGTGGTGGAGGCGTATGGCGTATGGAAAGAAAAATCGATGTATGGCCGCACGTACATGGGAACTGTACGGACTACGTTTGTCATTGATGAAGGTGGTGTGATTGCGCAAATCATCGGAAAGGTTGATACAAAAAAACACGCAGAACAAATTTTAACGTAAGTTGACAACCTCTTTTGAGGCCACTGTAAGGCTTGCAAACCTAAAACTATGGAAATCCAACAACTCGAACAGATTGCTACACAGGTTCGGCGCGACATCGTTCGGATGGTTCATGCCGTAAATTCAGGCCATCCCGGCGGATCACTGGGCTGTACTGATTTTCTGGTAGCACTTTATTTTGATGTAATGCGTCTGAAAGAAGACGGGCAGGGCACGGTTATTTTTGACATGGACGCAAAAGGCGAAGACGTTTTCTTCCTGTCTAACGGCCATATTTCACCGTTGTTTTACTCGGTACTGGCTCGTCGGGGTTATTTTCCGGTTGCTGAACTGGCTACGTTCCGGAAGCTGGACAGCCGTTTGCAGGGTCACCCGACAACGGCCGAGCACCTGCCGGGCATCCGGATTGCATCAGGTTCACTGGGTCAGGGTCTGTCAGTTGCCTGTGGTGCTGCCCTGGCCAAGCGTCTGAACGGCGATGACTCGCACGTATATGTCCTGATGGGAGATGGTGAGCAGCAGGAAGGTCAGGTTTGGGAGGGTGCTACTTTTGCCCCGCACCACAAACTGGGTAACCTGACGGCAGTTATTGACCTGAACGGTCAGCAGATCGATGGTCCGACCAGTCTGGTCATGAACAACCGCGATCTGGGCGAAAAATACAAGGCATTCGGCTGGAACGTGGAGCACATGGAAGGCAACAACATGGCCGATGTGGTAGCGAAACTGAAAGCATCGCGTAAGGATGCCGACGTACCAACCCTGATTCTGATGCATACCGAAATGGGCTATGGCATCGACTACATGATGGGCAGTCACAAATGGCATGGAGTTGCGCCGAACGATGAGCAGCTTGCCGTTGCCTTGAATCAATTACCACAAACTGTCGGACAGGAGGATTATTGAGCCATTGAGTGAATGTGCGATTGCGTGATTTAGCGAAATCCCTGCTAGTAAAAGGCATCTGTAACGTATGAAGATCAAGCGCCTTGTCATCGAAAATTTTAAGTCCATTGAACGGATTGAGCTCATTGAGCCTAATCCGTTTACGGTATTTGTCGGGCCGAACGGCGCCGGCAAATCTAATATTTTCGAGGCACTGGAGTTTGTGGCACTTAACTACCAGTTAGGACCTCAGGGAGCATTAAGTGTTATGGGCGGATGGGATTCTATTCAGAATCGCCAAAATAGCAACCAATTTAATGCTGTAATGGATTCCTCGGATTTCACGTTAATTATTGATCCCGCTAAAGCCCAAAAGATGGGGCTTCTTCATTTTGGTTTTTTTGCACCATCAGGAAAAGTAATTAGCCCCAGGGATTCACCTGATTACATGCAATTCATAGAAGCTTTCGCTCGCGTGTTTGTTAGGAATGAAGAACTTGTGAAAGTTGTCTTGAATGATAATCAGCGATTGTCACTTTCTGCTGGTAACCTCGAAAAGGTTCTAAAGCGGATTCTTGCTAACGACGTTCTGAAAAATGAAATTTTTGAGTGGCTGGAATTATTTGTGCCTGAGTTCAAGGGGATTGAGGTAATGTCAAACCCGTTTGACGGCAAAGAAACCC
>NZ_CAMFHL010000135.1 GCF_945952095.1 uncultured Arsenicibacter sp.
AAGTGCCTGATTAGGTACTCTATTTTCATTTTGGCCCCGTTTTGCACTACAGACCTCAGTAGCCGGCGGTATGGTTTGATTGTTGCTGCTTAAAAAAACTAACCGAAAAAAAACATGGCAGATTTTTTCAGGCGTCAGTCATTTGACCAAAAAGATATTGTGCGTATAGAGGGAAGCGGCAATTATTCCAGGATTTATCTTCTCAGCGGTGAGAGTGTACTGATGGCCTATACGCTGAAGGACGTAGCCAGGCAGCTGCCCGGATTCATCCGGGTGCATAGAACCCATCTGATCAACCCGGCCCACGCTACTGATTTGTTCTATGAGCGGCATACCATATGCTACGTAATGATGGGAAAGACCTGTATTCCTGTGTCAAAGCACCGGCTGTCAGGTGTTTTTCTGCGGGAGCGGCCGACGCTGGCTCAGCTGCTTGAACATTTAGCAGCGCTCAACTGACTGTCTGGCAAAGTGTGACAGAGCGGATCAACGTTAAATCAAAAATGACGATTATATCCGAAAGCGCCTTAATTTTCATTGAATCAACCGGATAGTCCAGCACATCCGTTAGCTGTACCAGCTTGTATTTGTCCCTGTGAAGTTCATACATGAGATTTCTGAATTCCCGGGAGAAGGACGGCTTGCCGTGATAGGGATAGATTGTGGGTTTGGCTGCAATATCAATCTCATACAGATAGCCGGGAGTCTGGTCCGGAACCTGATATCGTGCGTAGAGCTTTGCTAACGCAATGTTCGTTGTTGTAAATAAAGCCGGAAAGCTGTAGCGCGATCTTTTGCTGTTGATAATGAAAAGGTCTGCCTTGTGGGTGCCGTGATAGACAAGCATAATGGTGCAATGGTATTGGAGAGATTTGATTAGCAGCAGTGTGGCCGGAATGTATACACCTCCAACGCAGGTTTCCACGCCCGTAAACTGTTTGATTAAAGTTTGGCGCCGGAGGTGTTACATCCGTAATGTGACGTAAAGCTATACATGTGAAGTAACATGCACAACGGAGGATGGGGTGATTCGGCCTGTTTTGTATTGAATGGAATGCAGACAGGGTACATACCGGGGAGCGGGCTATGCAGTTAGTTAAAACTTTGCCTTTTGCCGGATAAGCTCCTGATTAAAATCCTTATCTGTTGATTTTTCCATAACAATCCGCTCATTGAAGCCGGTCACTTTCAGCAGTGATTTACTGAATGCCGATAGAGGGCCGGTTGCCTGCGGAATACTGACAATATACTGTCCGCTGTTATGGCCGGCTGCGATAAGCAGATCATTTATTTGCTGAGCAGATCCGGCCGCAAACTGCGTGAGTATAGCTTTATTACAGGCACCAATCTCCTTTGTCAGCTTATCCCGCATCCGGCGGTACTGCTGTTCTTCGGGCAGTATATACCCGATATAACTGTTTGCTGCAATAGTTTGGGTAAGCGGGAATTTTGTAGCTGTCAGCTGCTGAATAAACATAAGGTCAAACAGGTGCCCTTTTACATCGTTGTCGAAGGCCAAATAAATTTTCCAGTCAGCTGTCCGCTCAAAGGAATGAATATAGCGGGTGATGGTATTGATCTGCTCCGGTGTCAGCTGGCCACCGGTCGAAAAGTAGACGGAATCAAACCGGTCATCACCCCGGCTCAGCCGCAGCTGCTTATGTGAAAGCGCGTCAATGGCGCTCTCCAGCAGATATATTCTACTGACTTTTTCAGGAGGATTTGACACAAATACGCTGCTGTACCGGTCGCTGCCCGGTGCATGCAGTTTCACATTGTCGTTCCTGAGCTCAAGTCCCGTTACCTCCGTCGATAAACCATTATAGTAGGGGAAAGCTACATTTGTGAAGGTACGGTAGCTGCGCTCAGGATGCTGCTGAACGGTACGGTAGCTTTCTGTACATTTCCGTTCAGTGTCGAAGTAAGTGACCTGAGAAACGACTTTTCCGGCAAATTCCGGAGAGTAAATTGTCTGAGGCTCAATGTGCCGTTTGAGCAGGTAATTACCGGCTTCCAGCGGACGGATGTCAAACAGCTCGCCGGCGAATGGCTGTCCTGCCTTTTCTGCCTTCCGCTCAGTTGCTACCGGCCGCTTCCGGGCTACCTGAGCGGGGTCAATACTCAGGTAGTCATACAGTACACCGGTAACGTTTTTGAATTCATGTTCGGCCGGCCGGTTGAATCCGGAAAAAATACCTGTAAGCCGGTTACGGATAAAGTCAATAATTGTGCCCGAGTCTGCAAAGTCGCCGGCGCGCTGGTATACCTGCCTGCCGGCATCCTGCGGATTTTTGATGATAATGGTATCGTTGTATTCCGGATGTGTCAGCACAGGGCGGCTGCGGCCTTTCCGGAGCTGCGGCTGATAGCCATAATACAGCGCTAATTCCATGATGGAAACCCTGTCCCTTAGTTCCTGTACAGACAGCAGATTGGGATAACGCTCTTTTATATCATCAAGGCTATTCATAATTATCTGTCAGTTAATGACATAAATCCTGTGAGGTATCCTTAATATTCCGTAAATCAGTTTATGATGAATACCGTAAATGCTGAATTCCTTATTTACGTAAATCAGTAATTACTGTTCAATATAATTAAGTATGAGTTCCCGGATCACTTCCTGTCCCTTGCGGTTTTTACCTTCCCTGAGCAGCTTTACCTTAAAGCGGATGAACTCTTCTTCCGGCAGATCAGTCGTAATCCGGACCCATTTGCCGTCCTTTTTACTAGTGCTGTCAGCATGAATCTTTTTGGCAACTGCGTCAGTTTTTTCAATATCAATCTCAGATTTTTTAACCGCTACTTTAGGGCCCAGATTACTGAGTGTAGCTTTAAGGCCGGTGTCTTTCTTTGCCATCCTGATTAACGGGTTTTGTTGATTTTCTTGATTGCGTTTTTAACATCCTTGAAGAGCGCGATGATTTCCGCTTTTGCCTTATCGTCCTTGTATTCATAAACACCCAGTCCCTTAATGACAGCCTCCCTGTAGGCAATGCGGTTTCTGAGGCTGGAAGGCCAGACGGGGATACCGGTTTGCTCGAGTACATCCCTCACATCACGGGAAAGGTTCGTCGTCTGGTTCTGATTAATGAGAAAATAGGCAGGTATATGCTCTTCCTTCTGTGATTCGGCATCCTGATAGCGCTCAATGAATTTTTCGGTTGCCCAGATATCCAGACCGCTTGGCAGAATCGGAATAATGAGCAGATCAGCCAGCAGAATAATTTTGCTGGTCACCTGAGACAGTGAGGGAGTGCCGTCAATAATTACGATTTCATAATCCTTGTTAAGCTGCTTGACATTCTTTGCCAGCTCAATACCGTCAATGAGTCCGAATACAGGAACGGCCGGCATGTCTTCATCCCGCAGACCTGACCACCGTAAGGCACTTTGGTTGGTATCAACATCAACAATACATACCTTATAGTTCGAATGAGCAAAACAGACTGCCAGATTCTGTGCTACGGTTGACTTACCGACTCCTCCTTTCAGACTTGTTACAGATAATATCATAAGAGACCATTGTTATTCAGGGGCAAGGTAGCAAGAATGTACATTTCATGCAATACTGATATACTGTAAAAATGATTTCCTTTTATCATCAAATACTGATTTACGTAAATCAGTATTTGATGATAAAAGGAAATACCTTAAAACGGCTATAGCCTTAATGGGATAACGGGATTATTTTCGTGCGGAGAGGCGTCTTTCCGATTACTATGCGGGAAGATACAGTGTGCATATGGTGCATCAACTGTATGCTAAACAGCATACAGTTGATGCGATCCGGGTCCATAAGTTATGGATTTGCGCAGTTATGAACACTGTTAATCCTTTATGCCGGTTCGGGCGCTTTATCGCTGATCAAAGTCCGGAATTACCTGATTCCGGACATTCTGTCTGCACTCTATCAAAGCAGCCGGCAAGAGGTTTATTGAGTACTATACTCAAACCCAAACGAGCAAAAAAAGGGCAGCCCCGCAGGGCTGCCCGTACAAGACAAATACCGGATAGAACCGTTACTGACATGCAGTACCTGATACGGCAACCGTCCGCGTCACCACGCAGTTACCACTGTATACAGTCAGCGTATACGTGCCCGGCTTGACCACGTCAGGGAAGACTGCGGAATGCTCACCTGCCGTCCGGAACACCACCGAGAAGACATACGACGGGCCCGTCAGTACGTACCGGTCACCGTAACCGGCGCCCTGTACCGATACCCGACAGGCACCACTGCCTAACGCTACCGCTGCCTGCACGCTGCTGATGGTGGGTTGCACGCCGCCTTCAGCGACCACCGCCGTATTCGACACCACACAGCTGGCCAGACCGGCAAGGCCCGTGTAGCTGCCGCCGGCGCTCACGCTGAAGATACCGCTGCTGTTGGTCTGGTTATAGCCGTTTGGTCCTGAAAGCGTAAAACTGGTTGCACCCGTCGCCTGCACCCGAACCGTCGTGGTCGTTACCCCGCAACCCAGCGAGCCGCCGGCCGTTACGGTAGCCGTTCCTAATGAGGAGGCCGAAACGACTATACTGGTGGTGGCGGTACAGCTACCGCCATCCGTCAGCGTGACCGAATAGGTATCTGCTACTGATACAGAAATCACCGCACTCACGGCTCCCGTTGACCAGCGCACCTGCCCGGTACCCACCGCCGAGAGACTCACTGTTGGACTGGCGCAACTGATAACGGTGGAGGATGGATTGATACTCAGGGCCGGTGCCGCTGTCGCGCTCACGATCGTGGCTGAGCTCACGCTGGTGCAGCCGTTGCCGCCCGTCAGCGTTACTGAATAGGTACCCGCCGAGGCAACACTAATCGTGTTCGACACCGCCCCTGTCGACCAGCGGGCATCGCCCGTGCCGACCACCGACAAGATTGCCGACGGACTGGCACAGGTCAGCGTCACCGATGACGGGGAAATGCTCAGACTCGGCGGAGCTGTATTGCTGTAGACTGTCGTCGTGGCCGAGGTAGTGCAGCTGTTGCTACCGGTTATGACAACGGAATAATTGCCCGCTGTATTCACCGTGGCCGAGCTGCCGCTTTGAGCTACTATGCCTGCCCCAACAAAGCTGTAGCTAAAACCCGAACCGGTAGCTCCGGCCGTCAGTGTCAGTGCCGTTCCCGCACAAGTCAGCGTACCGCCGTGGCTTGCGGTGAGGGTGGCGCCCGTCGGGGCGGTGGTGCTGCCGGTGACCGTTACCTGTGCGACGGCCGAACAACCGCCCGCGTCGCTCACGGTGACCGAGTATGTTCCCGCCGCGTTGACCGTGGCCTGATTGGTCTGCCCGATCCGCGTGGCGCCGCTGCCGAAGCTGTAGGTCAGATTCGATGGTGAGGCAGTGAGCGTGACCGATGGCGAGTTGCAGCTGATTGCGCCGCTGGCAACCAGACTGGCCGAAATCACCGCGGTACTGCTTACGACCGTGGCGGAAGTAAGGGACGTACACCCGTTAGCTCCCGTAGCAAGGACTGAATACGTTCCTGCCGAGGTAACCAGCAGGGTATTGCCGGTGCCATTCTGACCGGTGCTGAACGAATAGCTGGTCAAACCGGAGGTAGCCGTTAACGTCACCGTCGGGGTCGCACAGGTCAGGGTCGCCGACGAAGGGGTCAGGCTTACCGTCGGTGCCGCCGTATTGCTGTGGACCGTCGTTGCTGCCGATGTCGTGCAGCTGTTATTGCCGGTGATGACAACGGAATAATTGCCCGCCGCATTCACCGTGGCCGAACTGCCGCTTTGAGCTAACACCCCTGAACCACTGAAGCTGTAACTAAAACCCGAACCGGTAGCTCCGGCCGTCAGTGTCAGTGCCGTTCCCGCACAAGTCAGCGTACCGCCGTGGCTTGCGGTGAGGGTGGCGCCCGTCGGGGCGGTGGTGCTGCCGGTGACCGTTACCTGTGCGACGGCCGAACAACCGCCCGCGTCGCTCACGGTGACCGAGTATGTTCCCGCCGCGTTGACCGTGGCCTGATTGGTCTGCCCGATCCGCGTGGCGCCGCTGCCGAAGCTGTAGGTCAGATTCGATGGTGAGGCAGTGAGCGTGACCGATGGCGAGTTGCAGCTGATTGCGCCGCTGGCAACCAGACTGGCCGAAATCACCGCGGTACTGCTTACAACCGTGGCAGAGGTAAGGCTTGTACAGCCGTTGGATCCCGTCACAATTACCGAATACGTTCCTGCCGAGGAAACCAGCAGGGTATTGCCGGACCCATTCTGACCGGTGCTGAACGAATAGCTGGTCAAACCGGAGGTAGCCGTCAGCGTCACTGTCGGGCTGGCACAGGTCAGCGTCGCCGACGAAGGCGTCAGACTAACTACCGGTGCAGCCGTATTGCTGTAGACCGTCGTCGTGGCTGAGGTCGTGCAGCCGTTACTGCCGGTGATGACAACGGAATAATTGCCCGCCACATTCACTGTCGCCGAATTGCCGCTTTGGGCCACCACGCCCGGACCGCTGAAGCTGTAGCTCAGCCCCAAACCGGTGGCTCCCGCCGTCAAAGTCAGTGCCGTTTGCCCGCAAGTCAGCGTGCCGCCACTGCCGGCAGTGAGCGTGGCGCCCGTCGGAGCGGTGGTGCTGCCGGTGACCGTTACCTGCGCGACGGCCGAACAGCCGCCCGCGTCGCTCACGGTGACTGAGTACGTTCCAGCCGCATCGACCGTGGCCAGGTTCGAGTTACCCAGCTGGGTGGCTCCTGATCCGAAGCTGTAAGATATACCGGCTGGACCGGCCGTCAGCGTGACTGACGGTGTGTTGCAGCTGATTGCCCAGCTGGCTACCAGACTCGCCGAAATCACCGCCGAGGTACTTTCTACAGTAGCCGAAGCTACATTAGTACAACCATTGGCGGCGGTTACAATCACCGAGTACGTATCAGCGGATGAGACAGTCAGTGTATTACCGATGCCGTTCTGACCGTTACTGAAGCGGTAATTACTAAAGCCTTCAGTGGCCGTCAGGGTGAGCGTCGGGCTGGCGCAGGTCAGGGTGCCACTATCAGGTGTCAGGATCACATTTGGTGTTTCCTTATCTTCCCCCACAAACAATGAGGCTGTGGATGTACAGTTGCCGTCGCCGGTAGCAGTGACCGAATACAATCCCGGGTTATTTACAATCAGTGTAGCGCCGCTACCGGTCAGCGGGCCATCCGGTCCGGCGAAGGCGTACGTAAGTCCGCCGCCAACCGCGCCGGCAGTGAGGGTTACACTGGTTTGAGAGCAGGTCAGGGCCGTGTTGCTGGCGGTCAGACTTACCTCCGGCCGGGTATTGTTCTGGCTCACGTCGATGAGGGTATTGCTCGAACAGCCTGTCGTGGTGTTACTGACCACTACCCCATAACTCCCCCCGGCGCCTACCAGGGCCGTACCTGCTACGGGATCCTGACTGATAATTTCCGGCCCGAAAAAGGCATAGCTATCGCCCCCCGAGGCGGTGAGCGTCACGGCCGGGACAGCGCAGGTGACCGTACCGGAAACCACCAGGCCCGCCACGGGCAGGTCTGTACGCTGGCTCACTACCGCTGAGGCCGAAGCAGTACAGCCGGTAGCGGCGGTCAGCACGACCGTGTAGGTTCCAGGACTGCTTACCGTAATCACGTCATCACTGAGCCCGTTAGACCACAGATAACTGTCTCCGGCAAGGGTTGCCCCCGAAGCTGTCAGGCTGACAACCGCATTGGTACAGGTAATCGTGGCCGAAGCAGGATCGATACTCACAGACGGTGTCGTCGTGTTCTGGCTCACAGTAGTGGTAGTAACCGTTGAACAGCCCGTGATGGTATTGATCACAGTGACCGAGTAAACACCCGCCCGATTGACCTCTGCCAGGCCTGTTGTGCCGTCCTGCGTCACGATACCCGATGGGCCGCCTCCCGCCGGCCCGGCAAATACATAACTCACACTCAACAGACCGCCAGCATCCGCAGTCAGTCCGGCTGTCGTCTGAGCGCAGGTGAGTGTACCATTCGCTGCCAGACTGGCTACTGGTGACGCCACGTCCTGCCCGACACTGACTGAGGCAGAGACGGTGCAGCCATTGGCGCCGGTGGCCGTAACGGTGTAGGTGCCGGGTGCACTCACCGGCAGGGTACTGCCTGTGCTGGTTCCTCCTGGCAGCGCCGGACTGGCTGTCCAGGTATATGACGTTCCGCCGGTAGCGGTGAGCGTCAGGGCAGGGCTGGCACAGGTTAGTATGCCGCCGGCTGGGTTGATATCTACTACAGGCAGGGTATTGTCCTGGCCGATGCTGATGTCTGTCGTACTGGAGCATCCCGTAGCGGTGTTCGTTACCGTGACGGAATAAAGCCCCGTTTGGTTTAGTACGGCCGTTCCGGCCGCCGGATTCTGGCTGATCAACCCCGTTCCGGCAAACGCATACAGTGTTCCGCCTGAAGCGGTCAGTGTCAGTGAGGGTTGAGCACAGCTCAGCAGGCCGCTGTGGCTGGCGGTAAGCGTTGGTGTTGGCAAGGCATGTACCGTAACCGAAGTCGTGGCCGTATTGATACAGCCCGCGCTGTTAGCCACCCGTACTGTAAAGCTATACACCCCTGCCGTTAACTCCGTGACTTCCGTGCCGGGGTCAGTCCCGCTGCCAAGGATACCTTCGCTGCTGATGAAGGTGTAGCCGGCCGGCGCTCCGGTGCTCAGGTCTGATGTGGCGACCAGGCTCACCGACTCACCCTCGCATACGTTTACGGCTGACAAGCTAATGACCGGCAGGCTGGTATTCTCACTGACCGTAACCAGTTGACTGGCTACTGCCGTACAGCCGCTCCCGTTGGTAACGGTCACCGTGTAGGTACCTGTCGTGTTGATGGCACGCTGGGCATTGGTTGTGTTGTTTTCCCAGCGATACGTATTCCCGCCCGTAGCCGTGAGTGTCAGCACAGGACTGGCACACGTGATTGTCGTGTTAACCGGAACATTAATGCCGGCGTCAGGCAGTGGGTTTACCGTCAGGGTTGCGGTACTCTGGTCGGTAAAGCTGTTGTCGCTCACAATCAGTGTAAACGCTTGCAGACCCGACCCGGCAGCGGTCCAGCTTTGGCTGAAAGCCGTGCTGGCAGTGGATCCGGTCGTCTGGCTGCTGCCGTTGGTAAGCGTATAGTTATAGGTTCCCGAAATGCCGCTTACTGAAGCCGTAAACGTAACCCGATTACCCGCGCAGACTGCATTGGGTGTGACACTCAGGCTACCCACATCGGTGGACTGGATAGTGAGTGAATAGACGCTGCTCACGCCCGAACACCCGTTGGCATCGGTGCCGCGCACGGTCACGTTGAATGTACCGGTCTGGGTAGGCGTGCCGGTCAGTGACCCCGCCGGGCTCAGGCTGAGGCCCGAAGGCAGCAAGCCGCCTGCCACCGAGAAGGTATAGGCCGGTTGCCCGCCGGTTGCCCCGAAGGTCTGACTGAACGCCACACCGGCCAGGGCGGTGTTGGTAGTAGGTATACTCACCGATACCGTGGCCGTGGTACTTTGAATGGTAATCGTGGTGGTACTGACACAACCCGACGCGTTGCGGCCTGTGAGGGTGAAGGTGCCGGTCTGACTGACCGTTGCCGCTGCTCCCGACGAGACAATGCCCGTGCCCGCAAAGGTGTAGCTGGTGGCTCCTGAAGCCGTAAGCGTCAGCGAGGGGCTGGCGCAGGTCAGCGTGTTCGAGATAGCCCCCCCCGTGTTGCGGGCAGTGAGTGTCAGGCTGGGCGGCGCCAGCACGGTCACTGAGGTAAGGGCCGTATTGGAACAGCCCACACTGTTGGTGCCTCGCACGGTGAGGGTATACGACCCGACCGCCAGACCACTGACCGTTGCCGTGCTGGCACTTCCCGAACTAATGAGCGAGCCATCGGAACGGCTGAAGGTGTAGGAGGTCAGGCCTGTCGTGGCTGACAGGCGGACAGCCCCGCCCTCGCAGACATTGGTCGCTGAGAGCACGAGCGTAGGCGGAGTAGTGTTTTGCGTCACCGTCACCAGGCTGCTGCTGGTGGCTGAACAGCCGCTGGCATTGGTAACCGTTACGGCATAGGTGCCGGTGGTGGTGATACTCCGGATGGCCGAAACACTGTTGTTCTCCCAGCGATACGTACTCCCGCCCGTGGCCGTGAGTGCAACCGAAGGGCTGGCACAGGTGACGGTGAGGTTAGCCGGCAGGCTGATGCCCGCCGTGGGCAGGGCTACCACCGACAGCGATGCGGTGGCGCGGGTGGTTTGTCCGCTCTGGCTGACGGTCAGCGTGAAAGCCTGCGCCCCTGATCCGGCCGCCACCCAGCTTTGACTGAAGGCCGTGCTGGTTTTGGTACCCGTGGTGGTACTGGTGCCGTTAGAGAGCGTAAAATTGTAAGGTGTAGTCACGTTGCCGACCGTTGCGGTGAAGGTGGCTGTACTGCCCGCACACAGGGACGCTGAAGCAGGGGCAAAGCCCACGATTGTGGGCGTTAGGTTATTCACTGTCAGAATATAGCTTGAGCCTGTGGCCGAGCAGCCGTTGACATCGGTGGCGCGGACGGTTACCGTAAACGTACCGCTTTGGGTAGGTGTCCCCGACAGAACGCCGGTACTGGCTAACGACAGACCTGTAGGCAAAATGCCGCTGGCAATTGCGAACGTGCGCGAAGCGGCTCCGGTGGAAGTCGATGTGAAGGTCTGGCTAAACCCTGCGCCAACGATGGCGGTGTTCGTGACGGGATTGGTGGTGGTAATGGTTGCCGTTGCACTTCGGACCACCTGACTGGTTGCCGCCGTACAGTTGCTGGCGTTGGTGACCGTGACAGAGTAGGTACCCGATGTGCTCACGGTGCGGGTAGCGGTAGCGGTATTATCCTCCCACCGGTAGGTGCTGCCCCCGGTAGCGGTTAAGGTAAGGGTGGGTGTAGTGCAGGTGAGCGTGGTGCTGGTGGGGGTCAGAATAGCCACCGTTGGCAGGGAGGCAACCGTCAGCGTAGCTCCGTTAGAGTTCGTGTTGCCACCTCCGCCCGTTACCACGCAGCGATACTGGTATCCGTTGAAGCCGGCGGTGTTGCTGATGGTGAGTGTTTGGCTGGTTACGCCCGAATAGGGCGTTGCGTTATTCAGGTTGGTAAACCCACCGCCCGTATTGACCTGCCATTGGTAGGATGATGCATTCGTTGCCGCTACCGAAAAGAAGGTGCTATTGCCCGTACAAACGGTTCTACTGACGGGATGGGTAGTGACGGTGGGGGGTGGTGTGTAGCTGTAGCCGAACGGCACCACGTAATTACAGGCCCCGCCCGACGGCGTAATTTTGGCGTAGAGGGTCTGAGGGCCTGTGGGTAAACTGGTTGAGGGCACAAAGGTATTAGGTGCCGTAAAGCTACCGGCTGAAGTAGTGGCGGCTGAATTGGTATAAATACCGTTGATGGTGCCTGTGAAGGTTCCCTGATAGGTGAAAATGCTGCTGTTGGTGGGATTCTCATTAACGATTACCGAGCCATTGTTATTGGTTATCGTGCCTGATAAAGAACCATAATTCAATACCCCGTTATTTGTAAAAGACCCACCGGATCGGGTAAGCGTTCCGGCAATATGAATTGCTCCAAAATTGGTTGTAGTGGCATTGGTATTATTAAAATCTCCTGAAAACAGATTAATTTTACCGCAAGCCTGGTTTGTAATCGTGCTGGCAACGGAGTTATTAATACCCGTGCCGCTATTTACGTTTATCGTCCCCGTGTTGGTTAAGCTGACCGTTCCTGTAATAAAGGATAGAACGTCATTCGTTCCATTGAAATTAATAGTCCCGTTGTTGATCAGATTGCGCTGACCTAAACGGTTCGTTATAATCCCAGTGGTGACATTACTGCTAAAGTTAATGGTCCCCGATGTACCGTTCGTGATCGTACAGGCACCTCCTCCCTGGTCTTGATCGGCCAGCTCAACAGATCGTTGGTTCGTGTTAAAACTTAACAGGCCGTTATTGGTAAAGACAGAACCAAAAGTTATTGGGGAAACAGCATTAACTGCACCTCCGGATGTAGTCTCGACGCGCAAAACCCCGTTATTAATTACCGTTGCGGTGTAAGTAGCTAACCCGATACCGCCCGCTCCCCGAATTAACAAGATACCCCCCGAATTAATTGTTAGCCGAGCTCCTGAATTGACATAGATCACACCTGCAGTGGCCGTTGTTCCCGAAGCAATCACGGGATCATTCGTGACATCGTTGATGACGACTTCATCCGCATCACCCGGCACACCTGAAGGATTCCAGTTGGCAGCCGTTCCCCAGTTGGTGCTGGAGGCTCCCGTCCATGTTTTGGTTACAGCCAATGCCCTGTGGCTGGTCAGGGCACCCACCAGGAGCGAGCCGAAAAGAAGCAACGTAAGCCGATAGCCTGTACGGGCTCGGGCGATGTACGGGTGCCTGGCTGGACCGTACAGGCACCCGTACATCGCCCGATGCGAACGAGACAGAAAGAAGTTCATGGCGAAGAAAGGCAGTAGGTAAAGACGGTTCATGAGAAAAGCTTTTTTGTTTTTCACGTACGGAATATCCGCCTCCAAAAATGCCCTCAAAATGCCTCCCGCTGTTAACCCATTTTGGATTTTCTTTTGCTCATTTCGGACATCGGCCGCTTTTTTTCACAAAAAAGCACACTTGACAAGCCAATAAGTGTATATGCCAATACGAATAGTAACTTATAAAGACATTATGAGCTATTGATGAAAAGATGACTGCTAATGGTAAAACGGGGGGAGAAATGTTCATCCATGTCTGTTTACCAGCCGGGTCCGGAGGCGTAACGGCCGAAGAAGCTGTATCGTGATCAGATCACAACCGCATCCAAAGCCGGCATATTTCAGGACAACTTGATAGCTGAATAAGAGTGGCCGGCATCTATAACCGGTGCAGTGGCCTTAGTCGGGTATTACCGGAATGACATTCGTGGCGGTAATACTTCAAAAAAATCCGGATAAGGTATTCCCGGTATCACCGGTAAAAAAGGTGTTTAAGACACTCCGGAAGGGTAATAACGCTATTCAGCAGCGGTAATATCGCTGCTGAATAAAGGCTTCCGGCTTTTTTTAGCCTGATTCTGATTGATGCAATCTAACGTTCAGGTTTCATGCAGCATTGTCCTGTCTTTCCGCTGGTTTATCAGCTCCTCCTTCTAAGTCGCTATGTTTCGGTCCATGTCCATTGGCTCCATTTCTCCGCATCTTTTTTCTGTACAGATTCGATACGAAGTGTGCTGCCGCTGATCCAGCCGCTTTCCGGATCGTCCCGGCTCAGGTGGCATCCTGTCCGGTTTATTACCTCTCCGGCTCCCATTGCAGATACCGGTACACCGTTGCCCGGCTCAGGTTCAGAATCTGCCCGATCTCGGCGACGGTCTTGTCTTTGCCGGCATAGAGTGTTTTGACGGCGGCAGCTTTAGCCTGTGCTTCTTTGGTCAGTCCTTTGGGTTTGCCGCCCTGCCGGCCACGGGCCCGCGCGGCCGAGAGTCCGGCGCGGGTGCGCTCGCGGATAAGGTCCCGTTCAAACTCAGCCAGTGACGCAAAGATGTTAAACACCAGTCGCCCCTGCGCGGTGGTAGTGTCGATAGCATCGTTCAGGCTCCGGAAGCCGATGCCTTTCTGCTGGAAGTCGTTGACGAGGGTGATCAGCTCCTTTAGCGAGCGGCCGAGGCGGTCGAGCTTCCAGACGATGAGTGTGTCGCCTTCGCGCAGGGTCTCCAGCAGTTTCTGAAGCTGAGGCCGGTCTTTGGCCGACGATACTTTTTCCTGAAAGATTTTCTGGCAACCGGCTTTCTTGAGGTCATCAAGTTGCAGGTTGAGGTTCTGGTCCTGGGTTGATACCCGTGCGTATCCGAAAAGCATGTGTTTGTCTCACTAAGTCAGGCAAAGATAGTAAAATGAGACATTGATTTGTGAGATAATGATTTGAGACGTTTTTAGGGTGGAAATTGGGGAGTCGGGTGGGGTGGGGGAAGTGTCTCACAAAACGGGCGTTTCTCGATACAGTAAATTGACATTTTGACGCCCCTCAGTTCGCTACCACGTTTGAGCCCAACCAGATCAACGCGGTAGTTTGCCGAATCTGTCGTTATATTTGTTAGAATATAACGACTATCTTAATTTGCTTTCATGAACCCTAAATTCTACACAGCAGTACTGGGGAAAATTATTCTTTGCACTGGGCTCGCTCAACCGGCATTTTCTCAGCTTGCCACGTCAATTGATTCGACCCGAATCTTTAAATTAGGGGAAGTGACGGTGCTAGGTCGACGAGGCATTGACTCAACCAATACGGCACTGAGTGCTCGTATCGAGGCCTTCAATCGGCTCGATGTTGGACGGGCACTCAACCTATTGCCCGGAGTAACGCTCTCTACTGTGGGCGCACGCAACGAATCAATGGTTTACGTACGGGGCTTTGATTTAAGACAGGTACCCGTATTCATTGATGGTATCCCCGTCTATGTACCCTATGATGGGTATGTCGATTTAGGACGCTTTACGACCTTTGATCTTGCCGAGGTTAACGTGGCAAAAGGCTTCTCTTCTGTGACATATGGGCCCAATACGTTAGGCGGAGCCATCAATCTGGTATCGCGCCGACCCCAGAAAAAGTTGGAGTTTGATGGCCGTGCGGGGTTATTAAGCGGGCAGGGCCACCGGCTTAATTTGAATATTGGGAGTAACCTGGGCAAGTTCTACCTACAGGGCTCCGCTTCTGGGTTGAAACAGCAAACGTTTCCCTTATCGGCCGACTTTGTTCCCCAGGCCCAGGAAGATGGTGGAAATCGGGAGAATGCCTATCGCAATGATCGGAAATATAGTCTCAAAGTGGGCTTCACTCCCAATGCCACGGACGAATATACTCTCAGCTACATCAATCAACAGGGAACCAAGGGCACACCGCCCTATGTGGGTAGTGACTCCCGGCAGGTCGCTCGCTTCTGGCAATGGCCTTACTGGAATAAAGAAAGCTTGTATTTTATCTCCCGAACGGCCATCACAACCAATAGCTATCTGAAGGTTCGACTGTTCTACGACAAGTTTAAAAACCTGCTGAGTGCGTTCGACAACAATACCTATACCACCCAGACCAGGGGTTCCTCGTTTAACAGCTATTATAATGATGACACCCAGGGTGGTTCAGTTGAATATGGCAATCGAATTACGGCAAACCACAACCTGAAAGCATCTGTTCATTACAAACGGGATCGTCACCGCGAAAACAATGCTGGGGAACCCGTACGGACATTCATCGACCAGACCCTATCGGTGGGCGTAGAAGAGGTGTGGTCAATCGGACGTCGGTTATCGCTGGTTCCAGGGCTTAGCTATAATAGTCGCCAAAGCCTGCGGGCGGAGAATTACGAATCGGCGACTAAAACAATTTCATCCTTCCCCGGCAATAACAGCGATGCGGTAAATGCCCAGGTAGGTCTATTTTACAATCCAACCCTCCAACGGCAACTCAGTCTTACCATTGCCAAGAAAACCCGATTTGCAACGGTGAAAGACCGCTATTCCTACCGAATGGGCGCGGCTATTCCCAATCCGGATTTGAAAGCGGAATCCGCTTTGCATCTGGAAGCGGCCTATACGGATCAACTTAGCCGGTACGTATCCCTGCAAGCCAGCGCCTTCTACAGTCGCTTGACGGATGCCATTCAACAGGTCAACAATGTTCAACCGGGGATTTATCAGTTTCAGAATACCGGTCAGGCCCAATTCTACGGAGGGGATGTATCGCTCAAAATACCGGTCAGTACCGCCTTTGAGGCTGGCGCTCAATACTCTTACATTCACCGCCAAAATTTAAGTAATCCCGATCTGAAATTTGTGGATGTGCCCGATCACAAACTCCTGGTCTATGCCCAGGCTCAGCTCCTGCGTCGGCTTAGTTTGATTGGCAATATGGAGTATAACTCGGATCGCTACAGTACGAGTTATGGCACCCAGGCAGCTAGTTTTGTGGTGGTCAATGCCAAGGCTTCCGTTCGACTCCAACGCTACATAAGCCTGGAAGGTGGCGTGAACAATTTATTCGACCGGAACTATGCGCTGGCGGAAGGGTTTCCCGAACCGGGCCGCAACTTCTTTATCAATCTAGCCATCAGTAATTTATAAAGAATAATATGAGGAACATAAACGCACAACTTGCCGGATACTGGCAAGCATCAGTAGTGATCGTTTTCCTGCTAACCGGGCTGACCAGTCAGGCGCAAACGGTGTTGACCGTGTCGGGAGAAGTCACTAAGCCGTTAACCCTACAGGCAGCCGATTTGACAGCCATGGCCCATACTCAGGTAACGGGAAAAGATCGCGATGGGAAGGAACACCAGTATGCCGGCATCCTGCTCGTAGACCTACTGAAACAGGCGGGTGCCACCGTAGGCGGTGAATTACGGGGCGAAAACCTAACCAAATACGTACTTGTCAAATCCATCGATGGGTATGAGGTCCTGTTCGCCTTGCCCGAATTGGATCCAGACTTTGCTTCACGATCGATTATTCTGGCAGATAGCGTGGATGGCGCGCCATTAGGGTCCGGTGTTGGTCCGTATCGAATCGTCGTACCGGGAGAGAAAAAACCGGCCCGCTGGATTCGGGAAGTGAAGTCAATTGAGGTACGATTTGCCAAGTAAGGGGCTATGCGATACTGGAAACCTATTTTTGTCGGTGCCATAGTAATGGCTGGACTATCTGCCTGGACGATGGTCGACGATCCGGTACCAACCGGACCCTACCCCTTGCACTATCCGGCCTCGTTCGGTAGCCGGTTCACCATTCCTGCCGACAATCCAACCACGCAGGAAGGAGTTTACCTGGGGCGACTGTTATTCTATGAGCCCAGGTTATCGGCTACCCAAACGATTTCGTGCGCAAGTTGTCATCAACAGGCCCGGGCGTTTACTGATGGTTTAGCGTTGAGCATTGGTGTTCATGGGAAAACAACCCGGCGCAATTCGATGTCGCTGACGAATTTACTGTGGGTCCGTCAGTTATTCTGGGATGGTCGCTCCTCGAGTCTGGAAGAACAGGCGCTGATTCCGTTGGGACATACCGATGAGATGGGTTCCAAACCAGGCGAGGCAGCCCACTTTTTACAGAAAACCAAACCGTACCCAGCACTATTTAAACAGGTTTTCGGTTCCGACACCATCACAGATGTTCGCATTGGGCAGGCCCTGGCTCAATTCGAACGGACGTTAATATCGGCGGACTCCCGCTATGATCATTTTTTAGCGGGCCACTACCAGCTAACTGAATCAGAACAGCGGGGGATGCAGCTGTTCAACCAATCGCCTTCACCGGATCGTAACGTTCGGGGTGGCAACTGTGCCCATTGTCATGGGGGGGCAAAACTCTACCAGGAATTATTTCACAATAACGGGTTGGATAAGCAAGCCACGGATTCGGGTCGGCAAGCGATTACGGGATTAGCCCTCGATCAGGGCCGTTTCCGAGTGCCGACCCTTCGTAATATCGCTCTCACCGCCCCCTACATGCATGACGGCCGGTTCAATAATTTAGACCAGGTGCTGGAGCATTACAGTGAACACATTCAACCGAGCCCAATGCTGGCTCCCGAATTAGCTGGCCAGCCAAACGGGTTTCATCTGACAAGGAGCGAAAAAACTGATTTAATTTCGTTTTTACAGCTGTTTACCGACAGCACCTTTGTTCATAATCCCCAATTCGCCAACCCTCATCTCAAATAAGGCTCTTTTCGAGATACACTTATACTATGCCCTTCGGGGTATTTTGTTTTTCTGTTTTGTACAACTACAAACGAGCGTTTGTATGTAGACAGAGTGACGGATCAGGAATGGTCCTTGTAATTTTGTAACCGGCTGTATAGTATTCTCACAAAACCCTCCCAATATCAGACGATTCTGGACTGAATGTCTCCTGATGAAACCGGACCTTCTAAAAGACAGCGGCTTTCATCTGCAAAAGTATGTTATAACAAAAGCCGGTATCCCTGATTAGGTTACCGGCTTTTGTATGTGAATCCCTTTACGGGCAATTCCGGCTCACGGTCACTGTCCGGGTCACCGGCATGCCGGTGCCGCAGCTGTTGGTGTAGGTGGCCGTCAGCGTATACGTGCCCGCCTGTTTTACATTCAGCCCGATCGCTTCATGCATAGCGCCCTCGCGGTAAACCGTGCTGAAGACATAGTCCTTTGGCCCCGTCATGGTAAACGAAGTAGCCACACCCCGCCCCGTCAGTCTGACCGGACAGGCCGACTCGTCGGCCGTGAAGCTCAGGATCTGCGCCGGCGGGGGCTGGATGCCTCCGACCACGACCTGTCCGTTGGCGGTAGTGGAGCAGATGCCCGCTGTACAGGTCGCCGCCAGCAGGCTGGTGCTGCTGCCCGCCGTCAGGGTGATCATGGCCGTTGTGGCACCGGTCGACCACAGGATTTGCCCGCCACAGCCGCTGGCGGTGAGGCTCGCCGACTGGCCGGGACAGACGGTAGCCGATGAAACGGTAAACGGCG
>NZ_CAMFHL010000136.1 GCF_945952095.1 uncultured Arsenicibacter sp.
GTCTTTAGGAGTATCGCTGTAGGCGTGGTGCATGCGGTGCAACACGGCATAGGCGCGTGGGCTCAGGTACGACGAACCTTGTGACAGATACGTCAGGCAGTAAAAGAAACGCTCCCAGAATTTGTTCATCGTGAACATTTTGTGGGCACCGTAGCGATGTAAGAAAAATGTTTGGCAAAACAGGGACAGATACCAATGCCCGGCTAATACTACCAATACAACAATCACAGTGAAATATATTTAAGTTTAACAATCCAACTAACTAATCTCTACAAAAATAAGGAATTATCCAAATGTTTTGCCTGGTTATGGCTAAAAAAGATGGTTAAATCCAACTATTCCACTACGGTTGTGGCATACTGCAACAGGTTGGCACCCATCCGCAGGGCCAGTTGCCGCAGGTTTTCGGGGTCATTATACACGCTCTGGTCCTCCCAGCCATTACCCAGATCGCACTCGTAGGAGTAAAAACAAACCAGCCGGCCCTGATAGATTAATCCAAAGCCCTGAGGCGCCTTGCCATCGTGTTCGTGCACTTTCGGCAGTCCGTTCGGGAATTTAAATTTCTGGTTATATACCGGATGATTGTAGGGCAGTTCCACAAAATTCAGTTCCGGAAATACCTTTTTCATCTCACGGCGGATGTATTTATCCAGACCGTAATTATCATCAACATGCAGAAAGCCCCCTGACAGCAGATAACGACGGATGTTCTGTGCTTCGGCATCTGAAAACACCACGTTGCCGTGACCGGTCATGTGTATAAAGGGGTACGAATAGATATCCGGGCTACCGGGCTCAACAATGTCCTCTTCGGGGAAAATGTTCATGCGCAGGTTCTGGTTGGCAAACCGGATCAGGTTCGGCATGGACGTTTTATTGGCATACCAGTCGCCGCCCCCGCTGTATTTCAGCTTAGCAATTTTATAGGACGCCTGAGCCAGCACCGAACCGATTGCCATGAGCTGTAATCCGATGAGCAAACACACTATTCTTTTCATGAGGCTTAGCTGCTTTTACTACTTTTAGGATAATGATGACTAACAAATATACAACGATTGCCGCTTCGCAGACATTGCCTGACCGGTATTTTACTGATTCAGCAGATTCAGAATCTGACAGGCGGCCAGTGCGGCGGTTTCCGTCCGGAGCCGGCTCGGGCCCAGCACCGCCATCCGGAATCCCGCCTGAACAGCCTGCTGAATTTCCGGCTCTGAAAAGTCCCCTTCCGGCCCGATTAACACCGTGTATACTTCATTTGTTCGGGCGGCCCTGAATAAATGTTCCGGTACTTCGTCGTCAGGCAGATGGGCAATAAACCGCTGCCCTTCGGCGGGTATTGCAGCCAGCAGCTGGCTAAACGGAATGGCCTCATCAATCTGCGGCATCCAGCTCTGCAGGGATTGTTTCATGGCCGAAACGGCGATTTTTTCAATCCGTTCGGTTTTCAGTACCCGCCGTTCGGAATGCTGGCTGAAAAAAAAACTGATCTGCTCAATACCGAGTTCAACGGCCTTTTCGACAAACCACTCGATACGGTCCAGGTTTTTGGTGGGTGCAACACAGATACGGATGGAGAACGGACGGGCAGGCGTTGTTTTTTCACCGGTAATCCGGAATGCACATTGCCGGTGATCGGCTTTCGTAATTACGCACGTAAACTGCTTTCCCTGCCCGTTGGTAACCAGAATTTCCTCGCCCGTACCCAGCCGGAGCGTCTTCACGGCATGGCGTGAATCGTCTTCCGTTAAGGCTGAAATGGCCGGGGCGTCAGGTTGATAAAAAAGATGCATGAGCGCAAAAATAGGCGGTTTTACAATGTCAGCTGCCTTTAACCGCTCAAAGCGGTAATTTTGGCCGGTTAATGCCCGTCAAATGTAATTTTAGGATTTTTCAGGCAACGCATGGCCTGCCCGATACCGCTCAGGGTCAGCGGGAACATCCGGTTGCCGCACCATTCCCGCACCAACTGAATGCTATGGGTGTATTTCCAGTAGCCCGCCACTTCCGGATTCAGCCAGACAATGTGCGGATACCGGGCTTTAAACCGGTCGAGCCAGACAATGCCCGCCTCCTCATTATAATGCTCAACACTGCCCCGGGCGTGGGTAATTTCATAACTGGCCATGGAGGCATCGCCTACAAAAATAATCTTGTATTCCTTATTATAGGTATTCAGGATCTCCTGTGTCGACACGCGGTCACGACGGCCGTCGCCATGCTCACGCTGGTTGCTCCGCCACAGGCTTTCGTACACGCAGTTATGAAAATAGAGAAACTCCAGATGTTTGAACTGATAGCGGGCCGCCGAGAATAGCTGGTTACACAAATCGACGTGGCCATCCATTGAACCGCCGACATCAAACAGCATCAGCACTTTTACCTGGTTCTTACGCGACGGCCGCAGCTGAATGTCCAGCAAACCGCCCTGCCGGCTTGTTTCGGTAATCGTCCGGTCAATATCCAGCTCATTTTCAATGCCTTCGCGCGTCAGAATACGCAACTGACGGAGCGCCATCTTCATGTTGCGCGTATTCAGTTCTACATCGTCGGCGTAATTTTTATAGGCACGCTGCTCCCATATTTTCAGCGCATTACGATTGCCGGTTTCCGTCTTATCCATCCGGAATCCTTCCGGCGCCTGTCCCTGCGTACCAAAGGGAGAGGTGCCGCCGGTCCCGATCCATTTGGTGCCGCCTTCATGCCGTTCATCCTGCTCCTGCAGCAGGTCGCGCAGCCGTTGCCAGAGCTGATCAAGACCACCCATACCGGCGAGAGCCGCCTGTTCGTCTTCCGTAAACTGCCGGTGCAGCGCGTCTTTCAGCCAGTCGGGTGGTATGTCCGGCAGTTCTTCACGCAGTGTCTGCTGCATCCCGTTATACCACTCGCCAAACACACGGTCGAACAAATCAAGGTGTTGTTCGTGTTTGACCAGCGTGGTTTTACTGAGGGCATAAAAATCACTGACCGACGAGATTCCGGCCTCCGATCGCAACACGGCCAGCAGTGTCAGATACTCAGGCAACGTCACAGGCAGATTATGCTGGCGCAGCCGCAAAAAGAACTCAAGAAACATAGCCTGTGCGTTTAATACGGACGCTTCCCTTTTTGCTTCAAGGCCGTTAACAAGACCGTATCCTGCTCGTTTTTCAGGAGCGATCCGACATAAGGCGGCAGTTCGTTCAAGGCTTCCAGATCAGTCAGATCGTCTTCCGTAACCCCCGAAACCAGCAACAGCCGGATCCAGTCAATGAGCTCACTGGTGGAGGGCTTTTTCTTCAGCGCCTTCACATCGCGGATGCTGAAAAAGACCGACAGGGCTTTGGTCATTAATTCCTGTGATAAAACCGGAAAATGGACCCGTACGATCTGTTCCATTGTCTCCTTTTCCGGAAACCGGATGTAGTGAAAAAAGCACCGACGCAGAAAGGCATCCGGCAGCTCCTTTTCGTTGTTGGAGGTAATGATCACAATCGGCCGGTGGCGTGCAGAAATGGTCCGCCGGAGTTCGTAGCAATAAAACTCCATCCGGTCCAGTTCCTGCAAAAGATCGTTCGGGAACTCAATATCGGCCTTGTCGATTTCGTCGATCAGCAAAACGGCCTGCTCACCGGATTCAAACGCCTCCCACAGTTTTCCTTTTTTGATATATGCCTCAAGGTCCCCGATCCGGGCATCGCCGAGCTGAGAATCCCGCAGGCGCGAAACGGCGTCGTATTCATACAAACCCTGCTGCGCCGTGGTCGTTGACTTAACGTGCCAGGTAAACAGCGGCTTTTGCAGGGCACCGGCAATTTCGTAGGCCAGAAGCGTTTTTCCCGTGCCGGGTTCCCCCTTAATCAGCAAGGGTTTCTGCAGGGTGATCGCCGCATTGACGGCAATGCTCAGTTCGTGGGTGGCAACGTATTGATTCGTTCCGGAAAAGTGTTGTTTCATGACCAGAAAAGAGAAAAGGGAAGTAAAGGAGACTGCGTACCGGCAGTCTTACCTCATACTTCCCTTTTTGTATAAACGACTATTCCTGTCCGTTATCGGAGAACGAGTACATGGTCTGATCCAGTGTCAGCGTGTTGCTGTTGAAGTTTTTGATGAAATTTCCGATTACATCTTCATCAATTTCTTCCACGTTCAGACAAACATCCAGACTGATTCCATACTCGAAATCGGTATCTACCTCAACGTATTCCTGCACCTTAACGGCTTCGGTTTCTTCGAGTTCTTCGATAATTTCGGTCAATGCGGTTTCGGCATCTTCCTCTTCTTCGGCCGTAATTTTGTAATTGGCGTTCCGTTCCTCAACCGGAACATAATTCGGATATGACTTTTTGAGCTCTTCAATGGCCATTTCATACACCAGGCTGCTGTGGTGCAGACGGAGTGTATAAATCAGGGCATCGTAGATAACTTCCTTACCCTGGTACGTACCGACAAACTGAACATGCTCACACTCACCTGTTTCGAGCATTTCAACTTCTTCGTCTTCTACGTAAACGAATGACATGCCTTCAGCCTGACACTCTTCCTTGAGTTCGGCAATTTCCTGTGGGTCGAAACCCGGATTATTTTTAATATCCATCAGTTCTCTGGTTTGTTCGCAAAATACGGTAGAGACGCAATATGTTAGGTCTCTGTTTTATACTATTTTACTAATCCCCGTCAAAGTTACCAGATTCTCGGGAATTCTGTGCACCCATGTAGAGACGCAAGATCTTGCGTCTCAATTCCCTTTCATTTGACTACCTGCCGCTGCTGAGACGCAAGATGTTGCTTCTCTACGTAACCATTAACATAGATTTTACACACTTTCCTTGACTGTAACCTGTTTTATTAGTTAATCGTAGTAAAATAAACACTCCTCATATGAAGACGATCCTTTTTCCTACCGACTTCACTTCTTCCGCATCGCTGGCGCTGCAATGGGCCAAAACATTAGCCGGAAAGTATCAGGCAACCCTGATTCTGCTGCATGTTCACCAGCCGCCTTTGCCCGATACTACCTTACCGACTGTCGGTGATTTAGGTGTTGGTGTGGCGGCGGCGTATGATCTGGAAAAAATCGGACACGAACAGCTGGATCATCTGGCCGCCCAGCTGCGGGCCGCCGGATTAACTGTTGACACGGAATGGCGGATGGGTGGTATTGAGGATGAAATTCTGAGCACCGCCCGTGACCGTAATGTTGACCTCATCATTACCGGCCGTCATACTATGAGTACGTTTTTTGACTGGCTGGCGGGAAGTGCAGCCACGGATGTTGCCCTCGATGCCTCCTGCCCGGTCCTGGTTGTTCCTGCCCCTGATGAGCACGAAACCGCTAAGCCTGTGGCTCTGAGCGAAGTAATTTTTGCGACACAGCTTGAATTCGACGAGCGGTCGGTCTTACAGCAGGTCTCTCAGCTTACCGCTGATTTCGGCGGGCGCCTGCATTTTCTGAAAGTCAATGCCGATAATCAGCCGGATGTTTTTGACGACGAACAGTTTAAAGCACAGCTACAGCGTACACTGGGTGACGATCCGTTGCGGGTTAATCTGATCCATGCCCGTACCGTTACCGGCGGTGTTTCAGATTATCTGGATAAACACCGGGCGGATCTGCTGGTGATGACAACCCGCGAACGGGGTTTTCTGGATGGCCTGCTGAATCCGAGCCTGACAAAACGTATGGTTTTGCGGGCCCATATTCCGGTGCTGGTCTACCATTCACCGAAAGTTGAAACCCCTTAAAAACGAAGAAACCGCACGCCAAAGGCGAACGGCTTCCCGGAGTACAACAAAACCACAGGGTTAAGTGCCAACAAGGCCGGCCTGTGGATCTGTCAGTTTTCAGGTTTGTTGATACAGGTTGTCCGCTGAGTTGTCAGTGAACAACCTGTATCAGTTTATATTATGCCTCGATCAGGAATTCGTCGTGCTGACTTACGTCCAGACCAACTTTTTCGTCGTCTTCAGATACACGCAGCGGCAGGATCAGGTCAGTAACTTTCAGCAGCAGTAATGAACCACCGAAAGCGAAAGCTGACACGATGAACAGCGCCTTAACGTGCTCGATAAACAGGCCGGTTTCACCGAATGCCAGACCTTCTACCGTTACAGCTGAGTTAACGCCTTTTGAGGCGAAGATACCTGTCATCAGCATACCAACGATACCACCTACACCATGGCAAGGGAATACGTCAAGCGTATCGTCAAGCGTTGATTTCGTACGCAGGTGAGCAACGAAGTTACTGATCATACCGGCAATCGATCCAATGAAGATTGACGATGGGATCGTCACGAAACCAGCCGCAGGTGTGATGGCAACCAGACCCACAACCGCACCGATGGCAAAACCCAGCGCAGATACTTTCTTACCTTTAGCCGCATCGAACAGTACCCATGACAGACCGGCAGCCGCCGCAGCTGTGTTTGTTGTTGCGAACGCTGACGCTGCCAGGGCAGATGCACCAACCGCAGAACCGGCGTTAAAACCAAACCAGCCGAACCACAGCAGACCGGTACCTAACAGTACGAACGGGATGTTGGCAGGCGGGAAGTAGTTGGCTTCCATGTGTGATTTACGGCGCTTCAGGTAGATTGCACCGGCTAAGGCAGCCCAACCGGCAGACATGTGTACAACAGTACCACCAGCAAAGTCAAGAACACCCATTTTGAACAGGAAACCATCCGGGTGCCATGTCCAGTGTGCCAGCGGCGTGTAGACAAAAAGACAGAACAGAATCATGAACAGGACGTATGACCGGAAGTTGATCCGCTCAGCCATTGACCCTGTTACCAGCGCCGGCGTGATAACCGCAAACTTCAGCTGGAAGAACGCGAACACAACCAGTGGAATAGTAGCAGCCAGTGACCATGGTTTGCCGTCCAGTACGCCTTTGAACATAAAGAACGTAGTCGGGTCACCGATGAAACCACCGATATCATCACCAAACGCAAGGCTGAAGCCGACAACCACCCACATGATGCTGATTACACCCATCGCGATGAAGCTTTGCAACATCGTTGAGATAACGTTTTTGTTGTTAACCATACCGCCGTAGAAATATGCCAGGCCGGGAGTCATCAACAATACCAATGCAGAAGAAACCAACATCCACGCGGTATCACCGGTATCGATACCTTCGGTAACGATTTGCGTTGGAACAGAGGGCATCAGAATACCCATTACGCTGACAATCAGCAGCAGAGCGAGAGGGATGTAACGTGACATAGACTTACTGGGTTTTTGTTGTACAATAGATTAGCGATTGGTAAGGGTTAACTGCATATGTTTATGTTAAGAAAATCAGAACTTGAAGATGGCAGCCATACCCAGCGTCGTCTGTGACTTTGAGAGTGACCCATCGTTTTTCTCAAACTTATTAGCCGAGTAGCTGTCGATACGCAGCTCCGGCTTCAGCAGTACGTGACCACCACCCGTTGTGATATTACCGGTGAATGTGATTGAGTTAACGCTTGCACCGTTACCGGCTGCGTCTGTCAGCGCACGGGCACCGCTCTTGTTGTCGAATGATTCGTAGCGTGCGCCCAAAGCAAACTTATCCGAGAACGCGTAGTTTGTATACAGTGCGAAACCACCCCATGTCTTTTTCTCAGACGGTCCGCCATAACCCTGGTAGTCACCTTTTTGTGAACCAGTTGCGGCGTTCAGGCCTACGTAGAATTTCGACGTAATCTGATAGGTTGTTGTCAGGTCAAACAGCGCATAAGAAGCATCGTCCGCTTTCACACCGTTTACGTCTTTAGATGCTTCGTTTGAGGCGATGGCGTTCAGGTAAACGTTCCAGCCTGAAACCGGCGAGAAGAAGAACTGACCGATCAGACCTTTTTTCTTGTTGTTGTCGAAAATGTTATCGACGTTGTTCACGACACCGAGCATTAAATATGCCTTGTCGCTGAACGAGTACTGACCTTTCAGACCAATGTGGTAGAAAGGACCATTGTTAAACAGGTTAGACAGCGAATAATTAAAGTTCACCGGAGCATCAATGACTTCATAGCCAATGTGCGTACCGAACTGACCGGCGGTAAAACTCAGTTTACTAGTTGCTTTCAGGGTTACGTATGCCTGCTTAATGGCTAAAGACGTTGACCCGGCACCCAGGAAACCCACATAATTACCGTAGTTGCCCAGATCAGCGAAAGGACCGAATGCCATATCCATTACAGCATCTACCTTATCTGAACTATAGGCGGCTTTCGCCTGAATCAGGCCAATTCCGAACTGGCCTGACTTTTGGTCGAATGCCCGGGCATTGCCAACTCCTGTACCGTTTAAACCTAAGTTAGACTGGCTTTTCGGGTTATTGAAGTTCCCGAAATAGTAGGTATCCATGTATCCGGAAAAGGTAAATTTCCCGGAATCGGTTCCGGTAGAATCCTGTGCTTTCCCAGACAAGGCACCCATGAAACAGGCAGCTAGTAAAAAGATCTTTTTCATAATTTACTTTGGCTAAACAGTGGTTTTGTAAACTTTTATTGAACGGCACAAAGTTTATTACAAAATTTAATTGATGCAACAGGTGATTCAACCTTTAAACCTGTTTCTGGTCATTTTCCACTAATTTTGTTTAAAACATCTTACTTTTTAAACCTAAAATCCAAGAAAACTTAACATTTTTTTGAAATTTTCTAAGAATTCATACCTTGCTATAGTTATAGGTAAGTTCTGTATTTCCCCGTGATTATCCAATTTGATTTGGCAGAAGCAAATTTTTACCAAACAAAAAACCCGACCAGGTAGTTGGTCGGGTTTGGCAATCGGTAAACGTATGTTCCGCTTATTCTTCAGCGTGCAGCCAGGCTTTCTTGGCTAACAGCGTATCGTCTTCTTCTTCATGCTCAGGATCCGGCACACAGCAGTCAACCGGGCAAACGGCAGCACACTGCGGCTCTTCGTGGAAGCCTACGCATTCCGTGCATTTATCGGAAACAATGTAATAGAACTCGTCGGAAACGGGTGCTTGCGGCGCTTTGCCACTTACAATGGTTCCGTCACCAAAATCAACTTCATCAAGGCTTGTTCCTCCGCCCCATGTCCACTCAACGCCACCTTCGTAGATAGCAGTATTCGGACATTCGGGTTCGCAGGCACCGCAGTTGATGCACTCGTCAGTGATCATGATAGCCATGAGCGTACTAGGTTATGTGCAGAAAAATAGGTTCGACTTTTGGACAACAAATATAACTATTTAAAGGGTTAGGGCAAACTATTAGTTATTTTTGTGGTAAAATCAGCGATTGCCTGACACGAATGACGCAAAACGAACGCATCCAGACTTTTATCGCTCTCGGAGACTTTTTACGGTCTGAACAGGGGCAAACCGAAATTGACGATATGGCCTGGCGGGCCAACGGGCAGAATAACTGGTTTACGCCTGCCAATGTGAAACGGGCTTTCCATGCAATCAGTGACCACATGCTGACGGCTGATGCGCTTACGGCATGGGCAGCTCAATACCCGTCTGAACCGCAGACGCCAAAAAGCATCGGCGTTGTTATGGCCGGCAATATTCCGGCCGTCGGCTTTCACGACTTACTGTGTGTATTGGTCAGCGGACATCGTATCCTGGCGAAGCTTAGCAGTCAGGATATTGTATTAATCAATTATTTAATAAAAAAAATAACAGAAATAAATCCGGCATTCGGCGAGTACATTACCATTGCCGAACGGTTGAATGCTGCCGATGCCTTCATCGCGACCGGCAGCGATAATACGGCCCGCTACTTTGATTATTACTTCGGGCAGCGGCCGCACATTATCCGCCGCAACCGTACATCGGTCGGGGTGCTGACCGGCGTAGAGTCCGATGAGCAACTGCTGGCGCTGTCGGAAGATGTACTCAGTTATTTCGGATTAGGGTGCCGGAATGTGTCGACGGTACTGATTCCGGACGCGGAGATATTGCAGCGCTTTCTGCGTGTTACCGAGGCGCTGATTCCGGAATATACCAGCAACCATAAGTACGTCAACAACTACGATTACAATAAATCGATTTATCTGGTAAACGGCGTACCGCATCTGGATAACTGCCTGCTACTGATGACCGAGGATGACAGGCTGGTATCGCCGATTTCTGTCTTGTATTACCAAACCTACGCGACACAGGCCGGACTTACCGCTTTTCTGGAGCAGAATGCCGCGAAAATTCAGGTGGTTGCTGCTGCGGATGGCTGGTATCCAGGCAGCGTGCCCTTCGGGAAAACACAGTCGCCCGGCCTCAACGATTATGCCGACGGGGTCGATACGATGGCCTTTTTAACAAGTCTGTAATGTAAAAAAGGAGCACGGTTCTGCGCCGTGCTCCTTTTCTTTTTAATAGCGCCAGCTAGTCAGGTCAGCGCCTTTAGGAGCGCTGGTTTCAATCCGCTTCAGGATTTTTGACAGGTACAGTGTATTATACCGCAACCGGCTGATGTAATTTGGCTGGGTATGATCGCCGTTCCAGCAGTGTTCAGCCCGGTCGCCGTAATCGACTTCTCCGTAATAATGCGGCGCTTTCGTCTGTTTCAGGAAATCCTCCATCAGATAGACCGCATTATTGAGGTAATAATTGTCCATATCGCCGCAGTAGATATGAATTTTGCCGGTCAGTTTAGGGCCCAGCTTCGCCCAGTCGCGCTTCAGGATATGTAAGAGGTCGTAATGCTCCCGCCAGTAAGCGGCTACGCTGCTGTCAATATCGCCGGTCAGTTTATCCCAGATCGGTTTCGGGTATCCGTCCTGACCCATCGGCGAGTATACCGCCTGCCAGATGTCCCACTGATCACCGGATCGGGAGTTTGACCCGAGTGCCAGCTCACGGTGATTCATGTCCTGAACGGTACATTTGACATGGCCAAGGTAATTCCGCTGACCCGGACGCAGCATTTTGCGGAAAGGTCCGTCCATGTAATAGGCATTTTTGTCTTTGTAGATATCAACAACCGTGTAGGCATTGAATGAAATCGGGTCCGGACAGGCGGCAAAGCAGCCGTTATACTCCTCCGGATAAAACACCTGTGCGGCCAGCGCCTCCCAGCCACCGGTTGAGCCTCCATACAGAAAACGGGCCCATCCCTGGCCAATCCCCCGGAACCGGCGTTCGATTTCCGGAATCAGTTCATAGGTAATGGCATCGCCGTATGGACCGATGTTTTCAGAATTAACGGCGTAGGAGTCATCATAGAAAGGGTTGGCATGCTGGATTTCTACGATCAGCATGCGCGGAAAGTCCTTGCCGGTCCATTGTTTATAAAAGTCATAAGCCTCCTGTGCCACCCGCTTTTTATAACCGTAAATTTTAAACCGGTCGATGTAGTCGGTCGTATCCATGTTGGCAGGTGGCGGCGTCTCGCTGAAGCCACCGAAATCGTCCGGAAAATGCCCGTGAAAGACACACAGCGGATAACGGGCTTCCGGATGCTGATCAAACCCGTGGGGCAGCAACACGTGCGCGCCGATGTACATCGGCCGCCCCCAGAATTCGGTGAGCAGCTTACTCTGAATCCGGATGTGCTTAATGTATTTCGTGTCTTTGGGTTCCGTTATCGGCGGGTTAATGCGGTTGAGCGATAGCCGGTACCATTGCTTTGAACCGGCGGTGATCCTGATTTTTTGCGGCACACTGTAGAGATTACCGGGGGCCGTGCGCCAGTTTTGCCCTTCCCCCCGATCCATTGGGAGCTTAACGGCCGGGCCATATTTCCGTTTGAACGTTTCGTATTTATGGAGAACTGCCTGCACGTAATACTCGCCCGGCGGCAGGCTCGCCACATCGTGTACCGGATAGCCGAATGCCCTTGAGTCAATCAGCATTTGCTGACCCGGCCGCATTCCGTCAACATCGCGCCCGAAAATCTGGGCCGTTTTCACCTCATCGTTGACCTGAAAGCGGGGCTCGCTTTTATCATTGGAGGCAACAATCAGCAGCAGCCGGCCATCGACCGGCTCTTTCCCGACAGAATCCGGAAAGGTAACGGAGAACGTTTGTCCGGACGCGCCGGTGTACATCAGCAACAGACAGATAAACAGGTAGGTAACATAGTTTCGCATAATTGTTCAGGTTTCAAGTCAGGACGTAAATATGCATCCGAAACCTGAAACCTGCCAGACCGCTACGCGATTCTTTTACTGATAAACCCGTACGTAATCAACCTCCATCCGGGCCGGAAAAGCGGTTTCATCTACTCCTTTCTGTCCGCCCCAGTTACCACCGACCGCGAGGTTCAGGATCAGGTAAAACGGCTGATCAAACGGCCACTGCTCATACAGCGTTCCCGTCTCTTCTTTAGTAATGGTATAATACAGCTTCTCGTCGACATAAAACTCGATCCGGTCTTTATTCCAGTCGATGCCATACACATGAAAAGCCGTTGTCGCGTCCGGTACCGGAATGGTTTTCGACTTCTGCGTTTTTCTGACGTGATTATAGGCTTCGGTATGAATGGTTCCGTGAACGGTCCCTTCATCATAGCCGACATGCTCCATGATGTCGATTTCCCCGTCGCGCGGCCAGCTCATGGGTTCCTTGGCTGCCAGCATCCAGATAGCCGGCCATGTACCGCGCCCTTTCGGCAGTTTCGCCCGGATTTCGAAATGACCGCCTTTCCACTCAACCTTACCCTTTGTCCAGAGTTTCGCCGAGGTATAGTCACGATTCTTGTAGGTCTCCTTCCGCGCTTCGATAATCAGCACGCCGTTTTCGATACGGGCATTTTCCGGCCGACTTGCCAGATAATACTGTAGTTCGTTATTTCCGAAGCCGTGACCACCTGTGTCGTAATTCCATTTGGCTGTATCGGGCAAACCCGCTACATCAAACTCATCCGCCCAGATGAGCGTACGTTTTGCCAAACCGGTCGTACTGACCGGTGCTTGCGGCACAGGGCTCTGTACCGGTGTTTTATCACCCGAACAAGCCAGCATAGTCAACAAAAGCAAGCCAAACATAGCTATGGTAGTATCAGAATACATCAATAGGTTAATCTCCGGCGAAGATACAATTTCTGAACCGTTTCACGGTCTTTGTCTTAATTTTACGGCATGGCAAAGCAACTTACCGACAATGAGGTCATAAACGCCTACCTGACACTGAGTGCAGACTCTACTGTTATCATGCGGGGAAAACGCATTTTTAATCAGGGGCGGTACAGGTTAATCAGGCTTGACACTGCTGACTCCGGATTTGCAGAATTCCGCGTACAAAGTGACGACAGCACCTCAAAGTACCATGTCCTGCTGCGGAACTTTATGCCGGGACATGTTCCTGTCGGTGCCTGTAGCTGTCCCTATAACTGGGGGCCTGCCTGCAAACATCAGGTAGCGGCCTGGCTAGCGCTGGCACCGATGATTACCGAGCCGCCGAAGCTGCTTTCCATGCTCGATTCAACGGTAAAACTACCTGTCGTTGACGATATGCACCTGCAGTTACTGGTTTCAGAAGCCGACTGGAAACTCCGGAATTCAATCAAACTCATCACCCTGAAGGGTTCAGAAGGCCAGTCGGCTGAACTGACTGTCAGCTACAAGAAAGAGAGCTTTACCGTACGGCTGTCGCAGGTGAATGCCGATACCATTCATACTTCCTGCACTTGTAATGCCGAACAGTATCAGCCGCTGTGTGCCCATAAACTGGTGGCCTTACAATTTCTCCGGAACACGTATGGTAAACGCCCGCTTATAGCCATTAACCGTGACTGGACCAGCGACAAAAATAAGTTGCTGGCTGAGTACGGCTTTTCGATGAATGATAACCTGAAAGGGAAGTTTGACTTTAAGGTTGATACCAGCGATGAACTGAGTCTGGTCATTCTTGACCCGTCGATTCAGAAAGTCAATCAGAACTGGGAGCTGCTGGGCAAGCGGTTCAAACTGCCCGAAACTGGCCATAAGCTACCTGTAAGCCAGCCGGATAACCGCGTACAACCCATTTTGCTGTATGCGCTGAGCCCCAATCCGGCAGGCTCCATCCCTAGTCTGGAGATTACACCGGCCTTTGCCAACGAATCGCCGAAAACACTGAAATTAACCTCGGTCAAAGAAATGCGCTACGGCGGGTTTGACCGGATGCCGGCTATCACCCAGGCCCAGTCGGAGCTAATCACCCTGAGCGGCAAATTTAACAGTAGCACCCTCAACAGCGAACTCAGTAAAAAAAACCTGCTTTCCGGCTATTATTATACGACCGGACACGTCATGATGACGGCGGAAGCCACCGAATATGCCCGGCAATGGGAGGCTGGTTTTATGCAGGCAATGCATCCGTTACTGGCCGGTTCCCGTCTGTTTCTGGCGAAGGAAAGCCACTACCTGAGTGCCAACAATCTCGAGCCGGTTCAGCTCGCACCGGCACCTGTTCATCCGCACCTCACCTTGCGGGAGAAAGACGGCATGACCGTCCTGGAGGTACACTTTATCCTTGACGGTCAGAAGATTATACCCGATAAGCAAAACCGGCCAGCCGGTCCGTGGTTCATCCGGCGGCAATCGACGCTTTACCGGATTGCCCGGGCGTCGGATGTTGTTCTGGTCGATCAGCTGGCGGCGAATGGCAGTATGCGGGTTCGGTCAGAGTACGTAGATGCCTTTTTCAGAGACTTTATTGTGCCGCTTACCGAACAGTTTGATGTCAGCATCAAGCTCGACCGGCCCATGACTGACCGCTCTCTTTTCTTTCAGGACATGCGGATTTTTCTGAAAGAAGATGAGGAGCACATTCTGTTCGTCCCCGAATTTACGTACCAGTTGCCTGATGCCGGCCACACGACTGCCAGCGGCGAACCGGAAGGCCTGTATTTTGCCAACGACGGCCGCCAAACCCGGCTGACCTACCACGATAACCACGTTCAGGTCCTTCACCGTGATCCTGCCGCAGAAGCCAACCGGTTAAACCTCTTTATTGACCAGCACGCTGATTTTACCACACAGAAACACCAGTCTCAGCTGGCACTTCCGTTTAGTAAACTCCTGGAAAACAACTGGTTTCTCAACTTCTTTGAGACCATGAAACAGGCTGATATTCCGGTTCTTGGCGTCAATGATCTTAAAAAATTCCGGTACAATCCAAACCGCGCCGTGGTACAAATCCGGGCGGGTTCCGGCATCGACTGGTTCGACCTGAGCATGACCATGCAGTTCGGTGATCAGTTTGCGTCCCTATCCGACATCCGGAAAGCGATTGTCAACCGTCAGAATTATGTGCAGCTGTCGGATGGTACCCTGGGGCTCCTGCCGGAAGATTGGCTGAATAAATACGGGCAGGTGCTGAAAGTCGGGCAGGTAAACGGGGACGACATCAGGCTCTCGAAGCTCCATTTTGCGATCATCGATGCCCTGTCGGAACAGATCGACAATGCCGCTGTATTGGCCGAAATCGCCGAAAAAAAGCATAAACTGCTTAATTTTAAGCAGATCAAGGATGTACAGATGCCTCCGAACCTGAACGCCACCCTCCGCGATTATCAGGTAGAAGGCTATAAATGGCTTAACTTTCTGGACGAATTTGGCTGGGGTGGTATTCTGGCCGACGACATGGGGCTGGGCAAAACCCTGCAAATACTGGCCTTCATCCGGACGATCAAGAACCGGACACCGGACGCTACCGTCCTGGTAGTAGTACCCACTTCACTTATTTTCAACTGGCAGGCCGAGGTTGATAAGTTCTGTCCGGAACTGCGGGTATTGGTGCAGCGCGGCCTCGGCCGGGCAACGTCTGCCGATACATTTGCAGCCTATGACATCATTCTGTGTACCTACGGAACGGTACGCTCCGACATTGAGTGGCTACGGAATTTCCGGTTCGACTACGTCATTCTTGATGAATCACAGGCGATTAAGAATCCGACGGCTCAGGTTACCAAAGCGGTTAAGCTGCTGCAAGCCAGCAACCGGCTCGTGATGACCGGGACGCCTGTTGAGAACAATACCTTTGATTTATACAGCCAGATGGATTTTCTGAATCCCGGCTTGCTGGGTACCCAGGAGTTTTTCCGCACCGAATACGCCACGCCCATTGATAAGCATCAGGATGCAGACCGGGCGGCTGATTTGCGGCGGCTGATCCGGCCGTTTATGCTCAAGCGCACGAAAGAGGAAGTAGCCAAAGACCTGCCCGAAAAAACAGAAACGGTCCTGTTCTGCGAAATGGGCAAAAAGCAGCGGAAGGTCTACGAAACCATGCGCGAGCATTACCGGCAGCGGATTACCACGGAAATGGCCGCCGTAGGCAGGGAAAAAGCAGCATTTCTGATTCTGGAAGGCTTGCTGAAACTCCGTCAGATCTGTGACTCCCCCGCCCTGCTCTCCGACGATGCGGACTACGGACAGGAATCGGCCAAACTGGATGAACTGGTCCGCGAGATTGAAGAGAACGCGTCAAACCACAAGATTATCATTTTCAGCCAGTTTCTGAAGATGCTTGATCTGGTAAAACATCATCTTGAAAAACATAAGATCACGTACGAATACCTGGACGGGCAGACGACCGACCGTGCCTCGCGCGTGAACCGGTTCCAGACCGATCAGGACTGCCGCGTGTTTCTGATGAGCCTGAAAGCGGGTGGTGTCGGCCTCAACCTGACCGAAGCTGACTATGTGTACCTGGTGGATCCGTGGTGGAATCCGGCCGTTGAGCAGCAGGCTATCGACCGAGCGCACCGGATCGGGCAAACGCGGGCGGTATTTGCCTACCGGATGATTTGCAAGGATACCGTAGAGGAAAAAATTATGCAGCTTCAGGACCGGAAACGTGACCTCGCGGCTGATCTTATTTCGACCGAAGCAGGGTTTATCAAAAAACTCAGTCAGGACGATATCGTCGGTCTCTTCAGCTAATTTTCTGACGAGACTTAGGGATGTTTTTTTTGACAGGATTACAGGATGAACAGGATTTGACAATCAATTTATCCTGTTAATCATATAATCCTGTCAAAACCATCCAGAATCAAAAAACAAAACCGGCAGAGAGGCCTGCCCAGTTTTTGAGATAACCGTTGATAATGAGCGGGGTATAATTGGCCCGCATCAAGAAACCGCCCCCTTTCAGCGGCCGGAGCCGGAAACCGATATGACCATAGGAGTAATGACTCCCCCCCTCTGCCTCAAACTCAGCCGACGGAATACTGAATTTACCCCGTACCGGCACATAGCCCACGCCAAGTTCAAATGCCACCCGCCGGTCATCCATGATGGTATTGATCCCGATCGGGAAAGCCACTACCTGACCGGTTCCGGAGATATAGTTTTGCGGCCCCGTACCCAGTTGTTTCACCAGCGACATATCGAACACCTCTGCTCCTATGCGCAGGCCAATCCCTGAGTTCCAGTTCAGAATCCGGATGTCGAGATTGGAGGAATACAAAAAACCGCCGCCACCGGCCTCACCATACAATGCCACCGCGCGGCGGTCTTCATCGCGGCGACGCTGGGCGGTGGCGGAATGGCATATGATCAGAAATAAGCAAAGGCAAAGAACACGTTTCATGGGCACAACCGGCTTTTCGGTTACAAAGTACGGGGTTTACGCCGATTGTCGTGTGGATTCTTTGTGAGTGGTTATTTTGGTCCGAATGCCCAGACCAGAAAATCAGGCATGATCGCACGCCAGGTTTCCTGATTGTGCTGGCCACCCTGCACCTCTACGTAACGGATCTGCTGATCCTTACGGTAACCTTTAGCCTCCAGCTCATGAATGATGTCGAGTGTATCGTCGATGGAGTCAATGACGCCGTTGTTATTACGGTCGCTGGTCTCGTCATCGGTACCGGTCTGAAGCCAGAACTGAAGTGACTTTTTACTGGTGAGGTCAGATGCCGGTGTCTGCCGGACAAGCACGTGCATGATGCGGTCGTGATAATCGTTATACGCCGTACTGAACGCTTTACTCCGCCACCAGAACGAGCCGGAAAAAACGCCGGCCCGGGAAAAACGCTCCGGATGATGCCAGACAATGTCAAACGCCGATAATCCGCCTAACGAAAAACCGGCAAATGCCGTCTGCCCGGGATCAGCCGAAACGGCATACTGCTTCTGTATGTGAGGCATAAGTTCCGTTAGAACGAAATCCGTATACAAACCGGCTTTACTGCCCCGCTTCATATAATCAGCCTGAGCGGCGGTCCCATACTCCTGAATCCGGTCACCGGCATGAATCGCCACCACGACCACAGGCCGGATAACCGCTTTCTGATAGAGCGAATCCATGACATCCTGCATCTGCAGGCGGGGCAAATCCTGCCCGTCATTCAGGTACAAAACAGGGTAAGGCCCTGACTGGCTGCTGTATCCGGGGGGCAAGATAATATCCAGCCGGACAGCCCGCTGTAAGGGTACTGATAAGACTGAATCGGTGACCAGGGTAGTTTGAAAAGCCGAAGCCGGCGAGCCTGCAAATGGTAACATTATGTATAAAAACAACAGACAGGTAAAACACATTAAAAACAAATTCTATATATTATATACATATGAAAAT
>NZ_CAMFHL010000137.1 GCF_945952095.1 uncultured Arsenicibacter sp.
CATTACCTGTGAATACTTTTTTATGGCAGGTTACAAAAAAATGAGCGCCGGATACGGTAAGTATCTGGCGCTCATCCATGAGCCGTTCAGCTCAATTTTCCCCCGCAGGTAAGGCTACTCGCGCTCGTTACGACCGCTGCCCTGCCGCGCCGGTGTTGGTCCCTGACCGTTCTGCTGGCGCTGCTGCTGCATCGGGTTCGGACCCTGCGGACCGAAACGGCCCTGCTGCTGCTTGAACAGCTGCAGACGCGTCGGCTTCGCTACCGGCGGGAACGAGTTATTTTCATCGTCAATGTCAGCAATCTCCTGGAACGGATCGAGCGTCCACTGCTTCACTTTCTTGTTTGTCGAAATCACTTTCGATACCTGTGCATCGTTGAAACGCCAGATTTCGGCCGGGAAGCGGGCCACCGAGTCGGTGCCGTCTTCGAACTCCATCCGGATAATCACCGGCATCGGCAGACCGCCTTTATTCTTCAGTTTCAGCGTGTAAAAGTTCTGCTTACTTTCAGCCAGTTTGCGCTCGCTCTCACTCAGCGTGGCCAGATAGTCCTGATACTTCTTGCGATCGGCATCTGTTACCTTATACTGATCGTAGCTGTTGTAGAAGTCACGCATGGTAGTATCCTGTGCCACCACTGTCTCATTACGGGCGGCGGCATCGCGCTGCTTGCTGATGGTTTTGTTGCGACGCTCAGCTTCGGCACGGGCTTCGGCTTTCACTACTTCCGGATCCTGACTGCCGGTCTGGAACCATTCTACCTCTACCAGATCCTGGTCAACCGGTTCAACGCCGTAGAACCAGCCTTTCCAGAACCAGTCCAGGTCAACCCCCGAGGCGTCTTCCAGCGTCCGGAAGAAGTCGGCCGGTTCAGGGCTCTTAAACGCCCAGCGGCGGGCATATTCCTTAAAAGCATAGTCGAACAGCTCGCGGCCCATCACCGTTTCGCGCAGAATGTTCAGCGCTGTTGCCGGTTTTGCATACGCATTCGGCCCGAGGCTGATAACGTTATCCGATGACGTCATGATCGGCGACAACACGCCTTTGTCCGACTTCATGTAATCAACAATGTCACGCGGCTCACCACGACGGGCCGGATAGTTGTAGTCCCACTCTTTTTCGGCCAGGTACTGGCAGAAGGTGTTCAGCCCTTCGTCCATCCATGTCCACTGGCGCTCGTCAGAGTTCACGATCATCGGGAAGAAGTTATGGCCCACTTCGTGGATAATTACCCCGATCATGCCGTACTTCGTCTGCTCCGAATACGTACCATCCGGCTCCGGACGGCCACCGTTGAAGGAAATCATCGGATATTCCATACCGCCGGATGTGGCGTGGCAGGAAATTGCTACCGGATACGGGTATTCAATCGTGCGCTTGCCGTATGACCGCAGCGTGTGCTCAACAACGCGGGTTGAGTATTTCTCCCAAAGCGGATTACCTTCTTTCGGATAGTACGACATACTCCAGATTTTACGGCCGTTCCCGTATACATCCGTCTGCATGGCATCCCAGATAAATTTCCGCGACGACGCAAAGGCAAAGTCACGGACATTATCCGCTTTGTAAATCCAGGTCTTTTTACCGGTTGGCTTGCCTTTTTCAGCAGCTTCGGCTTCGGCCTGCGTCACAATCACGACCGGATCTTTTGACGTAGAGGCTTTCTGCAGACGGCTCAGCTGCGTGGCATTCAGTACCTGTTTGTAGTTCTGGCACTCACCGGTTGCTGCCACTACGTGGTCGTTTGGTGCCGTAATGGCTACCTTGTAATTCCCGAAGATCAGCGTAAACTCACCCTGACCCAGGAACTGCTTGTTCTGCCAGCCGTTTACGTCGTTGTAAGCACACAAACGCGGGAACCAGTGGGCAATAAAGTAGTTGTAGTTACCGTCTTTCGCGAAGTAATCGTATCCGCTCCGGCCGTAATACTCCGTAACAAAATAATTCCAGTCGATGCTGAACGATACTTTCTGACCCGCCGCCAGTGGTGCCGGCAGTTCGATCCGCATCATGGTCTGATTGATCGTATATTTCAGCGGCTTACCGGTAATGTCTTTTACGGCCGTGATGTTGTAGCCGTATTTGTCACTGGCTCCCTGCTGGCTCCGTTCCCGGACCGAGTTCAGGTTTTGCAGCTGCGAGAACGACATACCGTTCTGCGGCACGCTGCCCGTACGGGTCAGGCTGGCGGTTGATCCTTTGGCAAACAGGTTCTGATCCAGCTGCAGCCAGATATACGGCAGCACATCCGGCGAATAGTTATGGTAGGTTACCACCTCTGAACCGATGATTTTCTGATTCGCATCATCCAGTTCTACCTTGATATCATAATCCGCCCGGTTCTGGTAATAATCTTTACCAGGCGACCCCGATGCCGTCCGATAGGTGTTCGGCGTTGGCAGTACCGGCCCCAACTGCTCAAAGCGGTTGTTGGCGTTGTAGCTCGGCTGGTTTGGCTGCTGTGCATATACGCCCCACGCTAAACAGCCAGCCCAGATGGTTAACAAGAGTTTCTTCATGTTGGGTTGTAATTGTTAGATTGTGTTGATTAGGTAATTCGGCGGAGTCAGGATCAGATTAGAAAGGGGCATTTATTGGCAACTAGTCAGGGACTGCATCCGGGCAGTCCCTGACTACGAGGCTTATTCTCTTGGGCCGGTACCCTGCCGTGCCGGTGTACCCTGGCCATTCTGCTGGCGCTGCTGCTGCATCGGGTTCGGGCCCTGCGGACCGAAACGGCCCTGCTGCTGCTTGAACAGTTGCAGACGCGTTGGCTTCGCTACCGGCGGGAATGAGTTGTTATCGGTATCAATATCGGCGATTTCCATGAACGGATCAAGCGTCCACTGCTTCACTTTCTTGTTTGTCGAAATCACTTTCGAGATCTGTACATCGTTGAAACGCCAGATTTCGGCCGGGAAGCGGGCCACCGAGTCGGTGCCGTCTTCGAACTCCATCCGGATAATCACCGGCATCGGCAGACCGCCTTTGTTCTTCAGTTTCAGCGTGTAAAAGTTCTGCTGGCTTTCGGCCAGTTTGCGCTCGCTCTCGCTCAGCGTGGCCAGATAGTCCTGATACTTCTTGCGGTCGGCATCTGTTACCTTATACTGATCGTAGCTGTTGTAGAAGTCGCGCATGGTCGAGTCCTGTGCCACCACTGTCTCATTACGGGCGGCGGCGTCGCGCTGCTTGCTGATCGTTTTGTTACGACGTTCGGCGTCGGCACGGGCTTCGGCTTTCACTACGTCCGGATTCTGGCTGCTGGTCTGGAACCATTCCACCTCTACCAGATCCTGATCAACCGGTTCAACGCCGTAGAACCAGCCTTTCCAGAACCAGTCAAGGTCAACACCCGAAGCATCTTCCATGGTGCGGAAGAAATCGGCTGGTGTCGGGCTCTTGAACATCCAGCGGCGTGAGTATTCTTTAAAAGCATAGTCGAACAGCTCGCGGCCCATCACCGTTTCGCGCAGAATGTTGAGGCCGGTACCAGGCTTAGTATAGGCATTCGGGCCAAACTGCATGATGTTATCGGAGCTGCTCATGATCGGCACCTGCACCTTGGCGTCCGTTTTCATGTATGGCACGATGCTTTGCGGCGAAATGCCGGTAGCCGGGAAATCAGGATCCCACTCCAGACAAGCCAGACCTTCCAGGAAGGTATTCAGGCCTTCGTCCATCCATGACCACTGCCGCTCGTCGGAATTCACAATCATCGGGAAGAAGTTGTGGCCCACTTCGTGGATAACGACCGAGATCAAAAAGTTTTTCGTGCCTTGTGAATAGGTACCATCCGCTTCCGGACGCGCACCGTTGAATGACATCATCGGATATTCCATACCCCCTACCGGACCGTGCACTGAATACGCCACCGGATACGGATAGGCAAATGTGCGGGCCGAGTACGATTTCAGTGTATGCGCTACCAGACGCGTTGAATACTGCCCCCAAAGCGGGTTAGCTTCTTTCGGATACAGCGACATGGCCCATACGCGCTTGCCTTCTACCGTCGGATACATGGCGTCCCAGATAAATTTCCGCGAGGCGGCAAACGCAAAGTCACGGACGTTATCTGCTTTGTAAATCCAGGTCTTCTTGCCGGTTGCCTTGTTTTTCTCAGCGGCCGTTGCTTCTTCCTGGGTCACAATCAGGGTCGGGTTCTTATCATTGCCTTTGGCTTGTTCCAGACGCTTCTGCTGCGCTGCTGTCAGCACCTGCGCGGCGTTCTGCAACTCACCGCTCGCGCCGACCACGAGGTCAGACGGTACGGTGATGGCTACCTTATAATTTCCGAAGATCAGCGTAAACTCACCCTGACCCAGGAACTGCTTGTTCTGCCAGCCGCTCACATCGTCGTAAGCACACATCCGCGGGAACCACTGCGCCATTTCGTAGATGTAGTTGCCATCCTGCGGGAAAAACTCATATCCCGAACGGGCACCCGTTGACCGGGCATCCACGATATTAAAGTTCCAGTCAACCGAGAACACAACCGACTGGCCCGGCGCTACCGGTGTCGGCAGGTCGATCCGCATCATGGTTTCGTTGATCGTAAATTTCAGCGGCTTACCCGCTTTGTCGCGGACGGCGGTGATTTTATAGCCGTAATCTTTCTGCGCCGCTGTCTGGCTTGCCGTTGCCTGGGCGAACGAGATCCCCCGCTCGGCATTCACACTGCCGGTGCGGGTAATATTGCCCGTCGAATTCGGTTTAAAGAGGTTTTGGTCAAGCTGCATCCACAGATACCGCAGTTCATCACCCGAACGGTTGAAGAACGTAATGGTTTCCGTTGCCGACAGGTGCTGTTTCTGATCATCCAGTTCAGCCTTGATGTCATAGTCGGCGCGCTGCTGGAAGTAATCGCGGCCGGGGGCACCGGAAGCCGTCCGGAAGGTGTTCGGCGTCGGCAAAACGGGGCCTAACTGCTCAAAACGCGTATTGGCATTATACGTGGAGGGGGCGGGGGTCTGCGCCTGTAGTGACAGCGAAAAAGCTGTCAGCCCAAGAAGCCAGAAGACTTTCTTCGTCATTTTAGTGAGTTAATGAATTTTTCTCACAACAAAGTTACGAAGAAGTTAAAGAAAATATGGTGTAGGGCGGTAAGTTACCGTACGTTGTTTACGTTTATACTGTTCTATTGTGTGTTTGTGCAGTATGTCAACGTGTAGCATCAGCCAGAACCGGCCCGCATATCCTTTATTCTGAAGCAGACAGGCTTGCCAATTGATGCATTGCCTGGTAGCTTTGACAGTTCGTTAACCACCCATCGCGATGTTCCGGCTACCTGTACTTCTATTCCTTTTTCTGTTCTTCGCCTATAATCAGTTACTGGCACAATCTGCCGGAATTGTCTCACTTACCGACTCCCTCCACGCCTATTTACCTGAAAAAGGCGATCTGGAAAGGCTACACTGGCGTATTGGCGAACTACGGGCCGCCCAGGCAAAAAAAGATGTGGAGGCGGTCGGGGAAGCCTGCTATTTACTGGCTAAATTTTACCAGGGTACCGGTGAGCAGCGGATTGCCCGGTTCTGGTTTCTGCAATCACTCCGCATTCGGGAGAAACGGGGGCCATCCGAAGATCTGGTCAAACTTTATATTCAGCTATCCGGCCATTATTCATCGAGTTCCATGTCAGAAGAAAGCATGCAGTATATTCTGAAAGCCATGAATACGGCGCGGAAGGTGCGTACTGCAGACTCAACCAGTGCGCTGAAAAGGGCCTATCTGATGATGGCCGGTATCCATGCCGCTGCCTGTCCGCCGCCGCCGGTCAAAGACAGCGTTTACAGGGATTATCATACCATGAATCAAACCGACTTTACAAATCCGGATATTCTGGTACGCTGGCCCTGGCTTTCGTGCGACAGTGCGACCTATTACCGCCGGTTAGCGGAACAGAAACTTCGGATCATAAACGAAAAAGATACCGCCAAGAGTGATTTTTTCATCAGGATGGACCTGACTACCCCACAATTTATCCAGTATTATGAGACCATGTTGAAGCGGTATCCGTACTTAAAGAAAACGGTATCCGGTCTCACAAATCAGGCTGCTCTTGCTCACTGTTATCTCAGAATCAATAATACCCGCCGGGCTAAAATTCTGCTGGATGATGCCCGTAAACAGTATAACCAGTATCAGTTCAATGCCCCTGCCCTGCTTCAGCTCCTTTACAGTAGTTATGTTGTTTATTATCGTCAGACCGGTGATTATCAACAGGCATTTTATTACCAGAAACTGGCCTATGAATACCTGCTTAATAAGCTAAAAGAAGACCGCACTGCGGCCATTGCCCGGTTGGGGATAGTATATGAGACCGAAAAGAAAGACGCACAGATCAAAAGCCAGCAGCAGTTGCTTGATGCCACGAACCGTGCGCTGGCAGCCGAAAAAAACCTGAAAACCAGTTTGATCAGCGGATTAGCGGTTGCGCTGGTATTTGTTGCCATATTCTGGCACCTGTACCGCAAAAACCGGCAGTTCAGCCGCCAGAATGCCGCACTGGTGAAAGAACAAAGCCATCGGGTACGCAATAATTTACAGGTCATTTCAAATCTGCTGACCTTACAGGCAGCCCGGCTTACCGACGAAACTGCCCTGAAAGCCGTGTCTGAAAGCCAGCTCCGGATTCAATCCATTCAGCTACTCCACAAACGGCTGTACCTTCAGCCCGAACACACTGTAGATGCTGACTTATCAGTATACATCCCTGAAGTAGTCGGGCATATCCTGGCAACCTATGGCTTCAGAAAGCTGTCACCGGCCTATACGATCAATGCCGGCTGGCTATCTGCCGACCAGACCCTGCCACTGGGCATCATCCTGACTGAAGTAATTACCAATGCCTGCAAGTATGCGTTCGACGGGCATCCGGCACCGGCATTGGCTATAGATGTTAACGAAAAGGGTAATACCCTGCAGGTAACCGTCCGTGACAATGGCCCTGGCTTTACGGGCAATCCGCTTTCTTCCAGCTCCTACGGGTTCCGGCTGATTGACATACAAGTCAGGCAGTTAGCGGGCCAATACCAGTTTAATCAGGATAAGGGCACGGTGTTTACGATGAATTTTCCCCTTTATGAGCAACAGGCATAAGGCATGTACCGGCCAGACTATCTTAATTTGTTCCGGCAACCAGCTCATTATTCAGGATTAGCGAAATCGCCATACCGGCAACAATCCCCGAAATAATCAGCCGCCAGTCGTGTTTTTTAACCGGTAACCGCTCAACAGCGACGTAGGTAATGGCCAAAACAATGCTTACGATCACCAGTTGCCCGAGTTCCAGACCGATATTAAAGGCCAGCAACGGCTGAACAATATCCGCTTCCGTTCCCAGTAGACTCCGCAGGTAGCTGGAAAAGCCCATCCCGTGAATGAGCCCGAAAAGCAGCGCCAGTGCATAACGTAAGCTATCGCGTTGAGATGTACGGGTGGCAAACGGACTGCGGCGATCCTGATAAAAGAAATTCGACACGGCCGTGATCAGAATCGTAACCGGAATCAGCAGTTCAATAACCTTCGTATTATAGTTGATGAGTTTCAGGGTTGCCAGCGCCAGCGTAATGGAGTGTCCGATGGTAAAGGCAGTTACCAGAATAAGCACCTGCTTCCATTGCCGCAGCGTATAAATGGCACACAGCGCAATAACAAACAGGATATGGTCGTAGCCGCCCGGATCGGTAATGTGATCAAAGCCCAGACCCAGATAGATAAAAAAATCAGACATGTATGCAGTTTTATAGTATTTGGTTGAGTAGTTATCAGGGCTACCGGTCAATCTCGCCCATTACGATATCCAGTGAACCGAGGATGGCAATCAGATCGGCAATCATCGTCCCTTTCGAAATCTCGCTGATTACCGACAGGTTGTGGAATGAACAGGCGCGGCACTTACACCGTACCGGCACATCCGAACGCCCGTCGGTCCGGAAAAAGAACCCCAGTTCGCCTTTTGAGCTTTCCCCGCGTACGTAAATATCCATCGCTTTCGGGCGGATCTTTTTCGGCAGAATAGCATGCGGGTCAAAATCACGGGTCCGTTTGTGGTCGGTTGTCAGCCGGTCGAGGCATTGCTCGATAATCCGGAGCGACTCCCGGCATTCCTGCACCCGCACGTAGTTACGGTCCCAGCAGTCACCTACTGTCCCCGCCTGTCCGGTACCGACGGGAATATCGAACTCCAGTTCCGGATAGACCGAATACCCGTCTACCCGGCGCAGGTCATACCGCAGGCCCGACCCGCGCAGCACCGGACCCGTACAACCGTAGTTGATCGCCACCGGCAGCGGCAGAATCCCGACGTTGGCCGTACGTTTGACAAAAATCTCGTTTTCGATCACCAGTTGCTCCAGTTCTCTAAGTTTGGGCTTGAGATACGCTACAAATTCGCGGCAACGTTCTTCAAAGCCTACGGGCAGATCGTAAAACAGGCCACCCACCCAGATATAATTGTAGAGCATGCGGGCACCGCTTACCCATTCGAGCATCCGGAGCAGGTGCTCACGATCGCGGACCAGCCACAGAAACGGCGTATAGGCACCAATATCGAGCGCATAGGTACCGATGGCAATAAAATGAGAACCAATCCGGTTGAGTTCGGCCATCAGCACGCGGATATACTCAATCCGCAGCGGAATATCCCCCTGAATACCCAGCATTTTTTCGACCCCCATGGCCCAGATATGTTCCCCGTTCATGGCAGCCAGATAGTCCAGCCGGTCGACAAAGGGAATAGTCTGGTTAAACGGAAGCGACTGGGCATGTGCTTCAAAGCAACGGTGGAGATAGCCGATATGCGGAACAGCATCGACGATAATTTCGCCGTCCGTTACGACTTCGAGCCGCAAAACGCCGTGGGTAGACGGGTGTTGCGGGCCCATGTTCAGAATCATCTGCCCTTCCGATAACCGAGCGGCATCATACGCATTCGGTTCAGATGCCCACAAGTGACCGGGCGCGTATTCGTATTCAATCGTAGTTTGTGTTGCCATACGCTTTCAATCCGACAAAGGTAATGCCTCAGGCGCAAGAATGACGAGTTAACTCCGTAAGTTATACGCAGATGCAGTCATGCTGGCTATAAGGCGCTTACGCTCATGACATTTTCTGAAAACTTTTTGGGATAGTATGGCTTTTTGCTTATCTTTGCGCTCCTATCGGGAAAATGACGTACAGAAATGGCAAAGAAAGGCAATAGAGTACAGGTAATTCTGGAATGCACAGAGCAAAAAGACAGCGGTGTACCTGGTATCTCACGGTATATTACCACGAAAAACCGCAAAAATACGCCGGCTCGTATCGAGCGTAAGAAATATAACCCATTCTTGAAGCGGGTAACATTACACAAAGAAATTAAATAAGTTGTCATAGTGGCAAGTGGTTTGTAACCAGTATTCTGATTACCAGCCACTCCCACTGCAATCTAACCAAGTCGAACAATGGCAAAGAAAGTAGTTGCAACCCTGAAGACGAAGGACAACGGTAAGGCTTTTGCTAAAATCATCAAGGCCGTTAAGTCGCCTAAGACAGGCGCTTATACCTTCAAGGAAGAAATGGTTCCGGTTGACGACGTACAGAACGCGCTGAAAAGCTAGTTCTTAATCAACCTGTACGCACATGAAAGTCCCCCGAAGGGACTTTTTTTATTGTATTTTTGTTGAACATTGCAGCAGTAAACGGGCCGTCGCCCCGCTGCAAGTCAACCAAAAGCTGCTACACATTAACCTCGGACTGAACAATGGCACTATTCGGTTTCTTCTCGAAAGAAAAAAAAGAATCGCTCGACAAAGGGCTGGAGAAATCAAAGGACAGTTTTTTCTCCAAACTTGGCCGTGCGGTTGTCGGTAAGTCAAAAGTAGACGATGAAGTTCTGGACGAGCTGGAAGAAATACTGATTACGTCAGACGTTGGCATTGAAACCACCGTCAAGATTATCCGCCGGATTGAAGAACGCGTTGCCCGCGATAAATACCTGGGTACCGACGAACTCGACCGGATTCTGCGGGAAGAGATTGCAGCCCTCCTCGCTGACGTTGATAAACAAACAAACACACCCACTCAGGATGATTTTTCCCTGCCGGCCACGAAAACACCTTATGTCATTATGGTGGTAGGGGTTAACGGCGTCGGCAAAACCACGACAATCGGCAAACTGGCCGCTCAGTACCACAAACGGGGCTATAAAGTTGTTCTCGGTGCCGGTGACACATTCCGCGCAGCGGCTGTCGATCAACTGAAGCTCTGGGGTAACCGCGTAGGTGTACCGGTAATTGAGCACGGTATGAACACCGACCCGTCGGCAGTAGCCTTCGATGCGGTAAAGAAAGCGGTTGATATGCAGGCCGATGTTGTGATTATCGATACAGCAGGGCGTCTGCACACCAAAGTCAATCTGATGAACGAGCTGACCAAGATCAAGCGCGTCATGCAGAAATTCCTGCCCGAAGCCCCCCATGAGGTGTTGCTGGTGCTTGACGGCTCAACCGGTCAGAACGCATTTATCCAGGCGACTGAATTCACGAAAGCAACCGATGTCACGGCCCTGGCCATCACCAAACTGGACGGTACTGCCAAAGGTGGCGTAGTGATCGGCATTTCAGATCAGTTCCGGATTCCGGTGAAATACATTGGCGTCGGCGAAAAAATCGAAGATTTACAAACCTTCAGCAAGATGGAGTTTGTGGATTCGTTTTTTAAGAAGTGATGTAATGTACCAACTGACATTCTCTGACAGATCGTTAAAAAGTTTAAAGCATATACCCAAAGCAGATGCTAAACGCATTCTGGACGCTGTAAAACAATTAGCTGTCAATCCGGAAGATAAAGCCAATGTAAAACGGTTAAATAACCATGAGCTTGCCATCTATCGCCTGCGCGTAGGTAATTACCGCATTCTATACGATAAAGATGACGGGCTCAGAATTATTGCAATCATTGATATTGGACATAGAAAAGATATATACTGATGACTTTACACGCACAGATTATTCAAGAGGAAGGTAAGCCAATGTTTGCCGTGTTGCCTTATAAAGATTTTGAAATCCTGACCGAAAGTCTGAAATCGTTTGATAATCTGGAAGACTTTGCTGACTATATGCTTGCCATTAAGGGAAAGCAAGAGGCAGCTAAATGGCACACATTAGATGATGTGGAAAAGGAATTAGGTCTTTAAAGCACGTTTTATGCGTAACACCTGCACGTCCCGTTGGGCCTGCAATCTGTCGGCCTGGCTTATTTTATTGGGTTTACTGGCAGGACTCGTCCGGACGGCCTCTGCACAGACACCCGTGAAGCACAAACGTAAACCCCTCCAGGGCATTTGCGGTACGGTAACAGAACTGACGGGCAACCAGATGCCACGGATTACGGAAGACGGAAAAGACCCCAAGACCGGCAACGGCAAACGGGTGATCCGCGAGGTACTGATCTATCCGGTTCTGACCATGCAGCTGGCGCCGATGAACAGTGAAGGCTTTATTGATTCGGTTACCGGCGTCAAACCGGTTAAAACCGTTAAATCCGACGGCAGCGGCAAGTTCTGCGCCTATGGTTTAGCGCCTGGCCTCTACTCCCTCCTTGTCCGCGAACCAAAGGGCTTATACGCCAATCAGTTCGATGATAAAAACCGTATTTTTCCTGTACGCGTAACAACCCGTAAGATCACACAAACGGAGATTACGATATCGCATCAGGCGGCGTTCTGATAGTTTTCTATTAACTTCCAGGAAGTTCTAAACTTCCTGGAAGTTAATAGAAAACGGCTACGCGTTCAGCTTCTTCACATTCTCAATACTGATGGCAATCGACTCCAGCGGCGGGCGTTTGCACACATCCTGTTCCACAAAGAAGTGCTTCATACCAGCTAGCTTGCTGTTATTCAGGATACGCTGGAAATCAATTGATCCGGTACCGACTTCGGCAAACTCCCGCTTTTCGGTTTTCGCAACGTCTTTGAAGTGCAGTAGCGGGAAGCGGCCCGGATTCTGCTTAAACAGCTCAACCGGATCTTTACCGGCATATACTACCCAATAAAGATCTAATTCCATCTGCACGAGTTTCTTGTCGGTACTCAGCAGAATATCGTACGGCATCTGCCCTTCGAGTGGCATGAACTCAAAATCGTGGTTGTGGTACCCGAACTGAATACCGTGCTTTTTGCAGACTTCACCTGCTTTGTTGAACAACTCCGCATAGCCCTTATAATCGTCCAGTTTCTTACGCTCGTCGGGGAACAGGTACGCACACATCATGTATTTCTGACCCAGTTCAGCGGCATCGGCAACGGCCCGTTCCCAGTCGTTTTTCAGGGTGCCTTTCATATTCGGCATCTGTACACCAGCCAGGTAATGGCCGCTGACAGCTTTCAGGCCCAAACCGCTCAGGATAGCCTTAAACTCTTTCGGGCTTTTACCGAAAAACTTACCGTCGGAATAACCAAACGTTTCGACTTCTTTATAGCCCAGGTCAGCCACTTTTTTCAGCGTTCCTTCCAGATCTTTCGGCAGCTGGTCGCGTAGTGTATAGAGCTGTAAACCAATATTCTTAGGTGCTTTGGCCTGCGCATCCAGGTTGAAAAGCAGAGGAGAAGCCAACGCCAGGGCACCGGCTTTCAGGAAACTCTGCCGCGAAATTTTTTCTGTCAGCATCATAGTATGTTAAGGAATTTGATAAACGGGTCAAAAAAATCCTTGCAAGGTACAAAAAGTTCAGTCTTTACGTACAATTAACGGTTTGCCGTAAACTGATATTTTCCGGAGCCTACCTGCAGAATTACATATCCCTTTTCCTGACCAATCGGCTTAACACCTTCGGCCGCACTAACAGGCTTACCTCCCTCCTGCACGGCATCGACACCGGTAGCCGGGATATACACCTTCGCCGTGGTATTCGCCGGAATGTCGATGTCCAGTGTGAGTTTACCGTTTTCGATTTTCCAGCCTGAACCCGCCAACCCATACGGCGTCTGCAAATCAGCTTTAGCGGCCGTGAGCTTACCGCCGATATGCGGCTGAATCCGGATTTTGTGATAGCCGGGGCCGTCGTCTTCTGTGTCCAGACCGGCCACAACCCGATACATCCAGTCACCGATAGCGCCGTATGCATAGTGGTTGTAGGAGTTCATACTCGGTGTCTGGAACGTACTATCCGGTTTGATCCCGTCCCAGCGTTCCCAGATGGTGGTTGCCCCCATCTTCACCGGATACAGCCACGATGGGTAGCTTTCCTGCATCAGCAGGGCATAGGCCACATCGTCGTGTCCGAACCGGCTCAGCACATGACAGAGGTAAGGCGTCCCCAAAAAGCCCGTCGTGAGGTGATTTCCATAACTTTTTACGTTATCAACGAGGCGTTGGGCGGTCGACGCCCGCAGGTCTTCGGGCAGCATATCAAAATTCAGGGCCAGCACATAAGCCGTCTGCGTACTTGATACCAGCCGCCCGTTCGGCGTCATGTACTCCCGCCGGAACGCATCCTTCACAGCCTGCAACAGCCGTGAGTAAGTCTGTACATCGTCTGTTTTGCCCAGCACCTTCGCCGTATTGATCAGCAACTGCGTTGAATGGGCAAAAAAGCACTGCGCGATCAGGTATTTGTCTGTCACCGCTGCACGGCCGTCGTTATCGTCGAACGGGCGGTAGAAAAGCCAGTCGCCGAAATGAAAGCCCGAGGCCCAGACCGGCGACCCGGCCGCATCTTTTTTGCTTTCTTTCTGCATGTAGCCTACCCAGGCTTTCATGCTTAGGTACTGCTGTTCCAGAATCCGCTTGTCGCCGTACGCCAGGTACATATTCCACGGCGCAATCGTGGCCACATCGGCCCAGCCGGTACTGCCCACGGCTCCTTTACCAAGGACATTCGGTACCACAAACGGCACCGAGCCATTCGGCAGCTGGTCGGCAGCCACGTCTTTCAGCCATTTGGCAAAGAAGTTTTCTACGCCGAAGTTAAAGGCTGCGGTTCGTGAAAAGGCCTGTGCATCGCCCGTCCAGCCAAGCCGCTCGTCGCGCTGCGGGCAGTCGGTTGGTACGTCGAGAAAGTTACCGCGCTGCCCCCACTGAATGTTTTTCTGAAGCTGATTGATCAACGGATTGGATGAGGAGAACTGCCCCGTCAGGTTCATGTCGGAATAAAGCACCACGGCCAGAAAGTTTTCCGGTTTCAGGTCGCTCATCCCTTCGACTTTGATGTAGCGGAAGCCCTGCCAGGTAAAATGCGGCTCAAACTTTTCGAAGCCGTCGGCGGCCGGTTTTCCTTTCAGCACGTATTTGTTCTGGCAGACAGCAGCCCGCAGGTTTTCAGTGTAGAAATTACCTTTTTTGTCAAGAACTTCGGCGTGCGACAGCGTAATGGTATCGCCTGCTTTCCCGGTAGCGCGGACAACAACCCAGCCCACCAGATTCTGGCCGAAATCAACGACCTGCTCCCCGTTTGGCGTCCGCATAATCTTAACCGGCTGAAAGGTTTCACGTTTCCGGACCGGCTCGTTATAGGTAGCAACCAGGTGGTTTTTAGCATAGTCATGCACCCGTACGCCCGACCAGTCTATGTCTTTATAGCCTGTACGGTTCCAGCCGTCTTTCTCCATCCGCGCATCATAAATTTCTCCGTTGTAGATTTCTGACGACCGGATTGGTCCCGCCGACGTTGATTTCCAGCTATTATCCGACACAATGCGCTCGGTGGTGCCATCGGAGTAGGTTATCTCTAACTGACACAGCAGGGCCACATCTTTGCCGAAGTAGTTTTTCTGGTTGCTAAAGCCGATAAACCCGCGGTACCAGCCGCTGCCTAACGTCACGCCAATCGCATTCGGGCCTTGTTTGAGCAGCTTTGTTACGTCGTAGACCTGATATTGCAGCCGTTTACCATAGGCAGTCCAGCCAGGCGTCAGAAACGCATCGCCGACCCGTTCGCCGTTGAGTTGGGCCAGGTACATGCCGTGAGCGGTCATGTAAGCAGTCGCCTTCCGGATCGGTTTACGGGCCGTAAACTCCTTGCGGAACATAGGGCTTGGGCGCAGCGTACTGTCTTCGACGTAGCCCGGCCCGATCCAGCTCGCCTTCCAGTCGGTCTCTTTGAGCAGTGCCATCTGAAACCAGGCCGGTGTGCTCCAGGCCGATGCCTGTCCGGTGTTGTCATAGACCCGCACCTGCCAGTAGTACCGTTCGCCCGATTGCAGGGGTTTACCGGCATAGGCAACGTGTACGGATGAATCCGACACCACCTTCCCTGTATTCCAGACAGCGCCCTTCGCCAGTGTTTTTTCGTCGGTGCTGACCCGGATTTCATAGGCGGTTTGCAGCACATTCCGGCGGGGCGATATCAGCTGCCAGCTAAATCGCGGCTGTACCACATCCAGACCGAGCGGATTCGACAGGTTTTCGCAGCGCAGATGCTGTACACCTGTTTGCGCCCATACGACCGTATGGATCAAATAGAAAAGAAAGGAGAAAAGCGCTGTTTTTTTCATGGGGGTTTGCTATAGAAAATCAATGAGCAAAGAACCATTTATGAACGTCCTACTGCAAGGAAGAGCACCACGAAGGCGGGAAGGCAGGAAGTGGCACGAAGCTTTTGGTGCAAGAAGGTAGCCTACATAACGACTTTCTTTGTGCTGCTTACCATCTTCCCGTCTTCGTGGTTCAACACCGCCTTCCCGTCTTCGTGGTTGCTCCTGAATTACAGGTTAAATTATTCCGTAAAATGCTGACTGTTAAAAAAAATCTGTACTTTTGCGGTCAATTTCTTAAATAAGTAACTGAAAAATTATGAAAATCGCAGTCGTAGGGGCTACCGGCCTGGTCGGTGGCGAGATGCTGAAGGTGTTGGAAGAACGTAACTTCCCCGTAACAGAACTTATTCCGGTCGCTTCTGAGCGTTCGGTAGGTAAACAGGTTACGTTTAAGGGTAAACAGTTTACGGTCGTTAGCTTTGAAGATGCCATCGCTGCCAAACCCGCGATTGCCATTTTTTCAGCAGGTGGCGGTACATCGCTGGCCCTGGCACCGAAGTTTGCCGAAGCGGGTATCACCGTGATCGACAACTCATCGGCATGGCGCATGGACCCGACCAAAAAACTGGTGGTGCCTGAAGTAAACGCCGACACGCTTACTGCCGCAGACAAGATTATTGCCAACCCGAACTGTTCGACCATTCAGATGGTGGTGGTGCTGAAACCACTCCACGAAAAATATAAAATCAAACGTGTTGTTGTATCGACGTATCAGTCAGTGACCGGTACCGGTAAGGCGGCCGTTGACCAGCTGTTCGCTGAGCGTACAGGCGACGAAAGTGTGGCGAAAGTATACCCGCACCCGATCGACCTGAACGTGCTGCCGCACATCGACGTATTCCTCGACAATGGCTATACCAAAGAGGAAATGAAGATGGTGAAGGAAACTAACAAAATTATGGGCGACGACTCGATCCGCGTAACTGCTACGACAGTTCGTATCCCGACCATCGGCGGTCACTCGGAGTCGGTGAACATCGAGTTTGAAAACGATTTTGAGCTCGACGAGGTACGTTCATTACTGAGCTCGGCAGAAGGTGTTGTGTTGCAGGACGATCCGCAGAACAAAATCTACCCGATGCCACTGACAGCACACGGTAAAGATGAGGTTTTCGTAGGCCGTATCCGCCGCGATGAAAGCCAGCCAAATACGCTGAACCTGTGGATTGTTGCCGACAACCTCCGCAAGGGAGCGGCTACCAACGCCGTTCAGATTGCCGAATACCTGGTAAAACACGATCTGATTAACGCAGCCGAAGTAGTGGCGTAAGTAATCATGGTTCCCTATAGAAACGGGCCGCTACCAATTCGGTAGCGGCCCGTTTTAGTTGACAGCCTGACGATCTATTTCAGTTTGACCCGCACGGTCGAGCGGTTATACCCCGCAAAGCAGCCCAGCCCGCCGTCGATATTCGACGGGATTGATACCGGCTCGGCAAACGGATTGCCATTGGTGGCAGCCGCCAGATTGACCGACTTCTGAAAGCGGTAATACGTTTCATCAATATGCAGCAAGACAGCTGTCAGCTGGGCCTGCCGGAACGCTTTCGCGAATGTATTCACCTCCCCGCCCGCTGTCTTCGCCGGTTCGGTGCTGACAAGTCCGTCCGCCGACTGCATCAACACCGCTTTACCCGCCGGACTGCTCAGCAAATCGGCCGGATTAGCCTGTGTACCAAACTGCACCGGAACACTCTCCCAGCTGGTTGCCGGTGCAGTACTCTTGATGTATTGAAACGCCCCGGCGGTCTGGTAATAATGGGTCTGCTCACCGCTATCCTGCCATTGATACCCGACCAGGTATTGTTTTTGCCCGCCACTGCTTGCCGAATCGAGCCGCACGGCTGATAAGGTAACTGCCTCCGGGATTGTACAGCGGCTCTGCACCCGCTGCCCCTCTGTACTCGTCACGGTTACCGTATAGCTGGCTCCGGCCTTGACCGGCAGCTTACGGGCGCTGACCTCATAATACATTTCCTTGCTGTTGTAGGTCAGTTTTGCGGATGTTTTTCCATCCGACAAGAGGACTGTGGCATTTGTCAGAATACTACCGTTAAATGTACCACCCAACGGGGCCGACCGGCTCACCTTAACGGTCAGCACAGAGTCCTGCGGTGAGAGAAACCCCATCACCACCAGCTTTGACCCTTGCTGATCCAGGTTACCCAGCACGACCTCTTCTTCAATCTGCGGACGGCATCCTGCCAGTGCCAGGAGTATAACGAAAACGGTGTTTTTCATCTGTGACTGAGTGCGTTGCGGTTCCGCGAACGCTGTGTATTATAATAAGTTCTTTGTACCCTTATGTGGCTATATGGTAAAAATCAAAATTTAACCGAATAGCTCAGTGACGGAACTGCCGGAAACAGGGAATACCGCCGGAGCACCGTTCTGGCTACTTTGGTAACGGGATCTTTCTCACTTTCCATGGCATAGTAGAACGGATTCGCCCGGTTATAGGCGTTGTACACCCCGATTTCCCAGGTTGAAGCAAACCGCCGCCCCTGCCGCTGGTACTGTAAGCTGAGGTCTAAACGGTGATACGGCTCGGTCCGGAAACTGTTCAGGTCGCCGTAATCGCGCACGGTAACGTTTTTATTTAACCGGCTGGTT
>NZ_CAMFHL010000138.1 GCF_945952095.1 uncultured Arsenicibacter sp.
GGTATACTTTGATTCTGCTTTGTTGGCAATGGTGGTAAACCGCCCCCCCGTGATTTTCAGTGGAGTCTGGTCAATCGGCAACGCAGTAATGTCCGTTATCTGATCAAAATCCCAGATAATCGGTGCATTCATATCCACATTGCCACGTTTGTCAACCACAAAGATGTCGGTTTGCGGCGAGCCGTTGTTTTGATTCAGGCCAAAGCGGATATACTGTTTAACGTTGGCGTTAATGACCGTAATCAGGCACGATTCCGGCAATGACAGATCCAGTTTAGCCTGATTGCGCCGGAGCGAGGTTATCTGGCCTATTTTAAAGGATTTTTTATCTGAACTAACCGTAAAAACCGACGCGTTGCGGTTTTGAACATCCGTATCATCAATGAGAAAGGCTGCTTTGCCGAAATCGGTGTCGGTCCGGATATAGGCGGTGCGCTCCTTTCCGCTTATGTAATAGGTAGCGCCGTCATCGGCTTTTACCGGTAAGCCCTGTTGATTGGCATAGGCATGGGTAGCGGCAATAGCTGCCATGTCGTCGGTTTTGCCATCTCCTTTTGCGCCGAAATTGCTGTAACGTACCAGACCGGCAGCTTTAAATGAGCGGGCGTCTTTTGGCGTGACATTGATCAGCAATTCGCCCTTGTCGGTAATGGTAACTACTGTGCCAGGCTTATCGGAGGTAAAAACAGCAGATTCAGCCGGGGTAATTGATTGCGCCCGGACAGTAAAGGCACTGCCAAGGAAAAGGACACTCAGAAACGAAAACGTTTTCATGCAGAGGGTTGAGTAAGATCGCATATACGTTGAAAAGAGACCGTAGCGGCCGATTTACTCGCACGTGGTCTGCGTTCTGTCTACAGGAAAACCGTAAAAAAGCCTTTTTTCCCATGTTGGGTAGCCATAAACAACAGCCGGTCATTCCCAAGCCAGCGCGGGCTGAAATCATCGGAAGGAATCAGATTAGGTAATAATTCTATCCGGCGTGGACGGCCGGTTGCCAGGTCACGGACCCAAAGGCTGAAAACCATACCGGATGGGGCTGTTCGGGTGCTCAGAAAAGCCAGACTTTTGCCATCCGGCGAAAATTGTGGATTACTGTCAACCCAGCCAGGCTGGGTATCGAAAGCCTTGCCCTCACCGGAGCCGGCAGCGGACAGGTAGGTAATAACGTTACGCCACAACGTACTGTTTTCGTCGCTGCGCGAGCGGGAAAGTACAATAAACTGTCCGTCCGGCGACCAGGTGATGGCAGGACGACGGATGGCGTCTACCGATGTCAGCGGCACGGCAGGGGTCAGCGGAATAGCGTTTCCCCCTGCAACGGCGATTTTCCAAAGCCGTGATGCTTCATTGGTCTGTGTGGTGTAAGCCAGCCATTTACCATCGGGTGACCAGGCAATGTCGCGCATTGAGGCTAAACCGGTGACAGCCAGTGTCCGCTGTTCCCCGGTTGCGATGGTATAGAGAACATACGCATTATCAGTCCGGGAAGGATAAACCAGTTGTTGCCCGTCGGGAGAAAACTTGCCGGGTCCGCCCTGTCGGGTGATTAATTTAGTTGCTGTGACCTGTTCATTCCTTAGCTCAGCCAGATACGTCTGGAATTCATACTGACCACTCTCCTTGTCAATGGTCCGGACATACATTGATTTTGTTCCGTCGGGTGAAACATCCCCACCTACCACATCGGCTGTCAGACCAAAGCCCGGATAATAAGCTGACTGAGAGACAAATCCGTTGGTTGCCATCACTGGTGTTGAATTGGCCGGCGGAGCGCCTTTCGCTCTGGCGACAACGCGGGCTATCAGTTCACCGCCCCGCTCAGTCGCCGGTATCGAAATTGATTTCTGGCTGGCATCTACGGTCTTGTACGTTGTAAAAGGCCCGCTTTCAGAGGTGGCCGTCTGTATTTCATAGGTTTCTGCTTCTACATCAGCCAGGTCCGGACAGGGTGCTGTTATACAGACAATCATGGCTGGTTTCCAGGTCAGCGTATAACCGCTTCCGGTTACTGTAATTTCCATATAAACCGGTCGCACCCGTAAGGTGGGATCGACTGATTTTTCATGGCAGGCATTCAGCAACAGAATTAAACCTGATAAGTATAGTAATCGTCTCATTGGTCAACCGGTCGATGGTATGTGATAGAGTCCCGTTACCGGTAAAAGGTTGCAATGCCGTTTAGTTTACTAACTACAGGTTGACCGATACCCGACTTCAATGTGGGTGCTATAGTTGGTGTTCAACTAAATCCGGAAATCAGCATTTCCGGCTTCTTGAACAAATTAGTTTTATGTTGTATCTTTAACACAGAACTACCTGACCGGAGATAAGCTGAAACTGGAAGGTAGTTACTAGTTGAATTAGCCCGTTATTCAACACAGAACAAATAAATCAGATTTTTTGCGCCATGGCTATACAACTATCCGGACGGCGGAAGCAGACAATAACGACCAGAGGTGATCACTATACCGTTAACCAGATCATTCACGCGTTTGCTGACTGGTACTTTACCGGAGCAAGGGCGGCATCGAGGTCTACATCAAACTATCCGGTGCTGGCAGCCAGGTATGTTAATTATTGTCTGGAGCAAAATGTGCCCTTACTGTTTGGCGTAACGACCTATAAGGAACTGGTTCGTAAAAGCTATATCAGTCCGGTCAACCGGTTTCTGGTGTTTTATCAGGAGCGGGGTTGCCCGCCCGTTATTGCCGATTCTCCGAAGGAAAAAAGAGTGCCTGCCGGAAACGAGCTTGTTCTGCAGTTTATTTATCAGGCAGGGAGCTTGCGGGGTGATGAAAGTAAAGCTACCTATCAGAAATCCCTGAATGCCTTTTTTGACTGGCTGGAAGGGAAGCGGGCGAACGGGCACACGTTAGTTGGGTTTGATGCCGTTGGCGTTGAACAGTTTATGGCAGAGATGCGGCAGCGGCGCTACTCAGCCTTTACGATCAATCTCCGGCTTTCTGCCCTTAAGGCTCTGGCGCGTTTTGTGCTGGAAAATCCCCGTAAGTTTCCGCTGGATGATGATCAGCGGGAGGGTCTGGCTGCCATTGAAAAAGTGAATACGCTGAGTCTGGAACAGATTGTCTACAAAGATGCCTTATCGGTAGAAGACCGCGACAAACTTCTCTCGGACTGTGATGATCCGGAAACAAAGGCAATGATAAGTCTGATGGTCTATTCGGGTCTACGGACTGTTGAACTTACGCGGCTACAGGTACAGGATCTGGATATGCAAACCGGCATTGTGTATGTTCTGGGAAAAGGAAAGTATATGCGCGAAGCAGTGAAACTGTTCCGGCATAGTATCGAAGCCGTACAGGAGCTACTAAGACAACGGTCTGATAGACAGGGTAAAGGGCTTTTATTCCCGGAGCTTAGTACCCGTAAAATCAGACGGCTGGTAGACGCCGCACTGGCTGTGTCAGGCTTGAAGCGACAGGGAATTTCGGCCCATAGCTTACGGCATACGGCGGCACAGCTCTTACTGGAAAAAGGGGTGGACGGCATCTATGTACAGCAGCATCTGCGGCATGCACGGTTTGATACAACACAAATGTATACCCGTAAAAAATCAAGGGAATTGTACCTGAATAAACTGCCGGATGACTAATGCTGCCCTGGTTAAGGCTTCTGCGTAATCAGCGGTGCCGGTCTGAACGAACCAAAATTCTGTACAAGCCGTCCGTATGGCCCCTCCCGTTTCAGGAAAGGGTCAACTGACAGGCGTCCGGCGCAGCCAACATGTGTATAAAGCGGGTTTAACAGGTTTTCACGATGATGCGGTGAGTTGACCCATTGACTAAGCGCATAGCGTGCAAATTGCGCATAAGTATACGGTTGGTAAAGCTGTCCGGTTTCGCTGTTAAAAAAAACATACCGGTGTTCACGGGCATTGTACCGGACACTGAACCATTCAGGAGTATCCACGGTCTGATATTGTCCGATATTTTCGGCAACACGGTAAAAATGGCGGTTCTGCCGCTGAACACGTTTCATCGTATTGAGTTCTGCAAGCTGGTAGTAATTTTCATGCCCATAAACATCATTCCTGATCATAAAGCGGGCGTGACCGCTTGCTGCTTTATACAGACTGTGATCGTATTGCAGCACAGGCAGGCCTGCTTTGCGGCGGGCTTCATTCGTTGCATGAAACAGAGAAAGATCCAGTAAAAGAGTGTCAGGGTTCGCAAGGTCGATTCGCTGATGACTGTCAGGTATAGCAAAAAAAACGTCGTCTTTCAGCAGATACCGATCCGAGGTGCTGGTCAGTACAGTCAGGCAATGGCCAATTTTCAGGAGTAACCACCAATTCATATTGCTGCTTTCCGGCTAGATATATCTGGCTGAAAAGGCAGTTTGGTTGGTTGATTTACCTGAACCGGCAACAGAAAATTACTGAAAGCTACTGAAAAACGGAAAGTCCCCTGACTGGCAGGGGACTTTCCGTTTACTTTGTGAGAGTCAGTTGATTAAGTTTGTCGGTAATAAACTGATTTTCATCTGCCGACAAGGCTAGTTCTGCTGCCGCCGCATTTTGCAGCGCCTGTTCCGCATTGCGGGCCCCGGCAAGGGCAATGGTAATGCCTGGCTGGTCAATGGTCCACCGTAAAACGAGCTGTCCGATAGTTGCTTTTTTGGCATCGGCAATCGGTTTGATGGACTCCAGAAAATCATCGACACGGGCAATGTTTTCGGCCTTGAAAAAGTATAGGCCTGCGCGGTGATCGCCTTCTGCAAACGTATGTCCGGGTTTCATCTTTCCCGTTAACAAGCCACGTTCCAGCGGGCTATAGGCCAGTATTCCTTTTTGATTGTCAAGGCAATAGGGGATAACTGTTTTTTCAATATCCCGTTTCACCATACTGTAAGGTACCTGATTAGATGCGAGGGAAATGCTTTTTTCTGCCTCCGTCATTTGCTCAACAGAATAGTTGCAGACGCCGGCATACCGCACTTTTCCCTGTTCGATTAACCGGCTGACAGCTTCCATGCTTTCGTTAATCGGTGTCGTTTTATCTGGCCAGTGTATCTGATACAGGTCGATGTAATCGGTCCCTAAACGCTTCAGACTATCTTCGCATTCCTTAATGATGCTGTCGCGGCCGGCATATTTATAAATATCGATAGCTTCACCGGCATTGTTCTTCGAATGCATGGCCAGATCACCTTTGGCGAGATCCCAGCGCATTCCGAACTTCGTCAGAATCTGCACCTGATCGCGTGGAATGCCTTTTATGGCTTCTCCTACAATTTCCTCGCTATGGCCTTGTCCATAAATTGGTGCCGTATCGATGGACGTGACGCCGGCAGCAAAGGAATCTTTGATGGCTTTGACTGCATCCTGACGCTCTGAACCGCCCCACATCCAGCCACCGGCTGCCCAGGCGCCAAACGTAATGACTGATAATTCGAGACTCGTATTACCTAATTTTCTGTATTCCATCCGAATAAGTTTTTCATACTAAACCAGCAACAGGTAAGTACTTGTTTAGCTTATTGTTTTTAAGTAGGTTCAAGTCGTAAAACAAAAACATCAGCTGTAGTTAAACAAGAGGAAATTCATTTATGAGTTACTCCTCCAAAAGTGAGTTAAGATGAGAAAAGTCAGTTCAACAAACTTTCATAACCAGGCTTACCTGGAAGAAAAATGTACCCTGAACGAATTGATTCATTTGCTGAGTAAGCGGTGGCTTACCGAAGTACTGTTCAGTATAGAAGAAGGTAATAACCGGTTTTCAAGCCTGAAAGAAGATCTGAAATATATCAGTGACAATATTCTGGCCGACCGGCTGAAATTGCTGGAGCAGCATAAACTGATTACCCGCAACGATAACTTTCGTGAGGTCCCTGCACGCGTCGAATATGCTTTAACTGATACCGGCCTGAAATTGAGTGGTTTGCTCGATGTTATGTGCAAATTTTCTGAAACAGAAATGGAGTTCCCGAATGCGTCGTGCTAATGATATTCTTAGCGAAATTTTGTATTAAGTTGAGCCACGCGTTGCGTGGATTTTTGATGATAAAAAAACAGGGATGATTTGTATCACCCCTGCAATAGTATAATGCTTTACCGGTGATGTCCGCCGGCCCCGCCAAATCCTCCGCTTCGGAAACCGCCGCCGCTACTGTAACTACGACCGCCAAAACTACCACCATAAGAGCCGGAACGTGCCCCCGAATTCACATTCGGGTAAGAACGGTTCTGATACATAGGTCTGGACATCTGGTAGTTACTGCGGTTTGACGGACCGGCATATCCCCTTGCCATTGGCGTATAGCGGCTACCGGCAATAACCCCACTGTGATACGGACGTGCATAGCGGTAGAGACGCGGATAGGCATAATAGCCACGGTTAATGAACCAGTTGCTGAATCCGTAGGACGGAAAACCATATAACCCCACCATGCCAAGCCCATAGCTCATACCGAATCCGGTCCAGTAAGCACCAGGATACCAAAGCGGCGACCCATACCAGTATGGATATCCAAACCAATAGGAATACGGATTCGCATACATCATACCGGCACCATAACCCGAAGGAAGTATATAGCCGTTATTCTGCGCAAAGGTTTTAGCCGCCTGATTGAGCTCCTGTCCGGCATGCGGATCAGCGTCGATTGATTTTTTATAGGCTGCAACCTCACGGTCATGCTGAACCATCAGGCTATCGTGTTTCATTGCAAGTTGCTGCTCAATATCCTGTGTATTATCCTGATAGGTCCGGCCAAGCTGTGATGTCAGCGGGATATTTCCCGTTAATAACAGCAAGGCATCCGGATAATTCAGCAGTGTTTTGAATGACTTTTGCGTTAACTCATCATACGACCCGATCAGTTTATCGAATGAGCTGAATGCGTTCTGATTATATGTGTCAGCCTGCACAAGGTCATCATGGTGATGGCGATACAGTTTCCAGGCAGCTTCATGCAGATTTTCATCATTTCCAGGAACCATCCGCTCAACGGCGTCCTGGGATAAACCGCCGGGCGATTGTGCGAGGCTATGCATCAAATCCGGATACCGAGTCAGCTCGTAAAACCAACCCTGTTTTTTTTGCGGGAAACCACTGATCAGGTTTTCAAACGCACTGCGGCTATCATCGCGGACCCGTTGCAGATCAGTCAGCACCTGTGGATATTGGCTGGCCTGTAGCATGGCACCACGGATATTGGCATCATAGGCCGCGATCGCATTGGCCAGGCCCTGCTGTGTCTCAAACTGATTCGATTGGGCAACAGCCAGATTTGCAACCAGGCAGAACAGGGAGAACATCAGTAAAGATAGGCGGGCAGTTATTGTCCCCAAACCGCTCCCAACGCCGGTTTGGTTTGCCTGAAAAAACGTTTTCATGGCTTTTATCGTCGATTACAGTTAAGCTGTTCAGGGTTGGCCGGTTGCCATCCCTTTGTACTGTAAACGCCATGAGCACAGTTTTCGTTGTGTTCAGTACACGGGGAGTAATAGAAATATCTTACTGTAATACAGTCGATTACTGCTTTAGCACCGTGCATTTATTCATTTTTTAATCCTGTCTAAACCATAATTTAATCTGCAAGGGATAAACCGTCTACGCGTGAGTCAGAACAAACCAAAAGACAGGACTTCATCTGCATAATTTCAGGCTGATAATAAAAAAAGCCTCAGCCAGACAATCTCCGGCTGAGGCTTTGTAACGTATAAATGGATTGCTTACTTGTCCAAAAACTTGACCTTTGAGATGGATAACAAAGGCTGCATAGCCGTTGCGGCATCATTTTTAAAGACAAAATACAGGTCGTGCTTACCCTCCGTCGGTTTCAGGGTGACGAAAACCGGCTTAGCGGCGAACGGGTTAAATGCCGGCTGGGCTGGTTTTTTGGCAGCATCGCCCTGTTTTGCGTTTTCCTTCTGCTGTTGTTCCATCTGCGCCATAAGCTTTGCCACGTCTACTTCCGGTGCCAGTTCCAGGTTGACCTCGCCAATCACCGGACCAGCAGGGGAGTCAATATGCACTTCCAGTTTCCCGCCGGCAGCTCCCTCCCGTCGTTGGGCAGCGGCGTTGGTTTCCAGTTTCTGAATACCCGTCAGATCAAGTTGTTTAAAGCCGAAATAGCCGTTATTGAACGCAATGATATTCTCACCCTTACCCATGCCCTTAGCTTTCACGTCCACCCCTTTAATTACCTCGGCGGTTGAGGCATCTACGTCAGGACTACGGAGTATGATGAGTTGTTCTGACGTCTGCGCCGGTACATTTTTCCCGCTCAGGACACTGCCCCGGTCGGTATAGGCGGCACGGATCAGCACCGATCCACGACCATTATCGCCTTCCGGTAATTTCACGGGATAAGCCCCGTTGAGCGGCAAGCTGCTGTACGTCTTTTCGTCAATGTGCAGGATGTAATCAACCAGCGTACCGGCATCCGCCACTGACATGGCCGGATGGCCGGGCATTGCAACCTCACCCCAGACACCAACTCCACCATTGCGGATTTTCGTTACCAGACGTTCGGCAGCACCGGCGTCCCCTTTGTATTTGGCAGCAATTGCCGTAAACGCAGGGCCTACTGATTTGGTCGCAATCTGGTGACAGACTTTGCAATCGCTCTGATTGATAATTGCATGAGCTACAGCATACTGTGTAGATGCATCTACGCTCCGGTGCTCCTGTTTCACCTCAGCAAAGTCAAACCCTTCCGAGGTATAATTGATACTCATGGCTACCTGCTTCGGATTGATCGCTTTGCCACCTGAACTTTCAAGCCCGCCATCTTCCTTATCGTTCACCTGCACGGTGTACTGAATTGGCTGGTCTTTGAAGAAAAACGTTTTGTTACCGGTCAGGTTTACAGCAACTGCCGGTGGTTCGTTACCGGCAATAATTTTCACCGACTGGCTGTTTTCGGCACCCTTCGGATCTTTTACGGTAAGGGTAGCCGTATACACACCGGCCTTATCGAAGGTAACTGACGGATTCGGCGTCGAAAATACGCGCGGGGCAACGCCGGGAGCAGAGACTTTCCACTGGTATGTCAGCTTATCACCGTCGCGGTCGGTACTGCCATCAGACAGCAGGGTCAGTTGCAGCGGTACCGTACCACCTTGTTTACTGGCCGATGCCTGAACGATTGGTTTCCGGTTACCGCCGTTGTATTCAATCCGGATCAACCGCGAGTTGTCACTTTTCCGGAACCAGTTGCTGCCGTATTCCAGCACATACATATCGCCGTCAGGCCCGAACTTCATGTCAATTGGCTCGACGGGGTGATAGCCTGGCAGCACCCGCTCCATCGACTTATAATTCCCGTCGGCATCCATGGTAATGGCCATGATCCAGCCACGGGAGAAATCGGTGGCAATCCATTTGCCTTCATAATAGGCAGGCCACGGCCGCTTAGCACCCTTAAAGTCATCCTGATGATAAACCGGCCCGCCCGTTGCTGAACGCGATCCGGTGCCCACCAGCGGAAACTCTTCAGAAACGCCATACGGATAGTAAATAAAGGACGGCGCGACCGGCGGCAATTCGCTCAGACCGGTATTATTCGGCGAGTTGTTTACGAGGTGATCCGGATCTTTTTTGGCGAGCGGCTTATTGGTGGCATAATCAAACACAGGGAATGCCTGCCGGTTACCGACAAACCACGGCCAGCCGAAGTTGCCGGGCTTCCGTGCCTGATTCAGTTCATCATATCCGCGCGGCCCGATTTCGGAATCCTTTGTCGCATCCGGGCCAACTTCGCCCCAGTACAGGTAACCGGTTTTGCTGTCGATTGATATCCGCCACGGGTTGCGGTGGCCCATCGAATAGATTTCCGGCCGCGTTTTGGCCGTACCTTTCGGGAACAGGTTTCCGTCGGGAATGGTATAGGTTCCGTCCGGCTCCGGGTGTATCCGCAGGATTTTTCCGCGCAGATCATTGGTATTACCGGCATGCCCCTGGTCATCCCAGCTGCTGCGCTCAGGACGTTCGTCGGTCTGAGCGGCCTGCTGGTTTCCGGTGTTATTGCCAACGGTCAGGTATAGGTTGCCGGCTTTATCCCAAACCATGCCTCCGCCGGTATGGCAGCATACTTCGCGCTGGGTAGTAACTTCAAGCATAACCTGTTCACCGCTTAAGGCATTTTCCTTGTATTCGAAGCGGGAAAGAATGTGTTTGGGAGCAGTCGGATGGGCGTAATACAAATACATCCAGTGGTTCTTCGAAAAATTCGGGTCAAGCGAGATACCCATTAATCCTTCCTCCGCCTCTGATACTTTTCCCTCTTTTGAGGTGTATTTCGTGTTAACCGGAATGGTCGCAATCAGGTCAACTGTTTTTGTTTCGGGGTCATATTTTTTCAGCGCCCCCTTGCGCTCCGCGATAAAGGCAGTACCGTCTTTGAGGACTTCAAAAGCCATTGGCTCGTCGAGGTCTTCGGCAACAACAACCGGTGTAAAACGGGACTCATCGGGTTTGCCGGAACCATCCTGAACAATGAAGGAGGCAAGGCCGGTAAACAGTGAAAGATGCAGCACCACCGAAAGCGGGCGCAGTAAAGTAGAAGTAAACATTACATCATCAGGTTTAAGGGACGTTTATGTACGCTGTACGTACAAATTACGTAAAGAACATGGATTCTTCAAAACCGAATAATTAAACCTGATATACAAATAATTCTATTAACACCGGTAAAATGCAATTTGACGCGCATGTTCCGGCAAGCATTACTCCCGGAGTAAACGGCAATGATGCAGGAAAAACGTTTACGCGGCGACAGGTAAGGTAAACCGGAAAAGTGCACCCTGATCTACCGTTTTATCAACATCAATATCTCCTTGCATGGCTTCAATAAACTCTTTCGAAATGGCCAGACCCAGTCCGGTACCTCCCTGTTTCCCCTCCTGACCGGGCGCCTGAAAATACCGTTCAAAAATCCGGTTGTAATATTCAGGCCGGATACCGGTTCCATAATCGCGGACCGAAAACTGCACCGTGTTTGCTACGGTCAGTACGGTTATGTCAATTTTACTTTCGTCAGGGCTGTGCCGGATTGCATTCGACAGTAAATTGATCAACACCCACGACACTTTATCCGGATCGGCCAGTACATTAGGTAATCCCTGTTCAACGGTCGTATGAACGGTTATGTGCTTCTGGGAAGCGGGTATGGTTAAGGCGTTTTTGGCGACGGCAACGAGCTCTTCGGGACGTACTGACTGAAGCCTTAACTGAATCTGCCCCGACTCGGCCTGCGCCAGATTCAGCAGCTCTCCGGTAATGGCCAGCAGCCGGTCAGCGTCTTCACGGATATGTCCGACCAGTGCATGCTGATCCGGATTCAGATTGCCGATACGGCTGTCATCCAGCAGCTTAAGGCTCATTTTAATGCCGCTGATCGGCGTTTTCAGTTCATGGGATACCGTAGCGATGAAGTTTGTTTTGGCCAGATCAAGCTCTTTATACGGGGTAATGTTTTTCAGTACGATGACAAAACCGGCATTTACCGGCTGCTCTTCACCGGTACGCAGGACGTTTACCGGCTGAATTTGTTTAGTATAGAAATTCTCCTTGCCGCTCGCCGGGTCATAAATCTTTAACATGGCCGGCTCCTGCACCTGGTCTGTTCCGTTTTGTAACAAACTGCGCAACAGATCATTATGCAACGCAACATCCGGCGCATACTGCCCGATCAGCCGGGCTTCCGGCACTCCCAGTAACTGAACCGCTACTTTATTGGCAAATACCACCGACCGGTGCTCATCGAACCCGATAATTCCGTCGGTCATGATCTGAATCAGGGTATCAATCCGGCGTTTTTCAAACAGGACCTTTGCCAGATTGGAGTGTTCGTATTCATCCAGTTTCTGCGCCATGTTGTTGAATGACCGCGCCAGCTCACCGAATTCATCGTTGGATTTAAAGTAAAGCCGCTCTTCAAAATTACGGCTTGTTATCTGCCGGATGCTGTTGGTCAGTTCAACCAGCGGATTGGCAACGTAGCCCGGAAAATTAACGGTAAACGAAAAGACAATCAGAAAGCAGACCGCTCCAACCACCGTAAGCCAGACCAGTGCATTCTTGGCCGTAGCCTCGGCCGTTTCATTCTTGCGGAACATGGCCTGCCGGTTAATATCATCCAGCTGAATCAGGCTCTGCTGTACCCGTTTCAGGTTCTGGCTATCCATCGGTTTCGATCGGAAGGTATCAAATGATTTTCTGAGGCTTTCCGTGGCCTGTTGCTCCCCAGCTTCAGTGATGTTGGCCTCCTGTTTTTTCAGCGTTTTATCAAAGTCTTCCAGATCAGCCGGTTGCCCGCCCAGAAACGCTTTCTGCATCGAATTGACATATTCCAGCGAAATGTAATTGTCCTTTAAAATTTCCTTTGCATCGTTCGCCAGCTGATTCAGGTAAAAGGCCCCTAACCCGCCAAGCAGCGTAACGATCACGAACAGAAATCCCATTCCGAGTGCTATTTTCGATTTCAGTGTCATGATAGTATAATTAAGTCGACGTCCAACCCGGATAATTTATTGATGAGCTGATTGAAAGCAAACGTACGCAAAATGATTTGTACCAGCTTAAGATGTGGTTTACCGATGCATACCGTGGTAATCTGCCGTTTTTCAACTTCTTCCATCATACAATCGACAATATTATTGCCTTTGGCCTGAATGACCTCGGCACCGAGTTCGGTCGCCAGTTTCATGTTGTTGATCAGATGCCGCTGTACATCCAGTTTGATCCGGTCGGGGCTTTCGGCGGGCGTCTGTACATACAGCACATACCACCGGGAATTGTAGTAACTGGCCAGTCGTGCCGTTTTGCGGATAATCCGGCGGGCGGTCTGCGGATTACTGCTGATACAGGCCATAAACCGGTCGTGGCGCAGGGCATTCGGACTCATTACCGCCTGGTCAACGCGCCGTTCTACCTGTACGGCAACTTCTTTCAGCGCCAGCTCACGCAGTTGCAGAATCTTATCGGGCTGAAAAAAATTACGGAGAGCCGTTTCCACCTTCGCCTTTTCATAAATCTTGCCTTCCTTAAGCCGTGTAATCAGTTCGTCGGCGGTCAGGTCAATGTTCACAACTTCATCGGCCAGCTGAATAACGCGGTTAGGGATTCGTTCCGTGACTTCGATACCGGAAATGCGCTGCACCTCATCAAACAGGCTTTCGAGGTGCTGGATATTTACGGCAGAAATGACGTTGATACCGGCATCCAGTATGTCCAGCACATCCTGCCAGCGCTTTTCATTTTTTGATCCGGGAATGTTGGTATGCGCCAGTTCATCAACGATAACCAGTTCAGGGTGCAGGTTTAACACCGCCTGCAGGTCAAGTTCTTCCAGGTGTTTGCCTTTGTAAAACAGTGTCCGGCGCGGGATCGCCGGTAAACCATCCACCAGCGCCTGGGTTTCAGGGCGCTGGTGGGTTTCAATAAATCCGATTCTGACATCTATCCCGCTTTTCAATAAACCGTGCGCTTCCTGTAACATACGGTATGTTTTTCCGACGCCGGCACTCATCCCGATGTACACCTTGAATTTGCCACGGCGGGAGGCGCGGATCAGATTCAGAAAACGTTCGGCATTTTGATCGTTGGGTGCCATTGGCCGTAGCGGTTAAAACTGAATAGAGAGACTGGTTGTCAGGGCCGTATTCAGGCGCGCAGGACCGCCCTGCCGGTTGGCAAAATACGTACCTTTCCCGCTGAATTGACGCGCCTCAATCCGGAACAACGCCCGGGGGGTAACCGCATAATCGGCGTTCAGTGAATAGCCCAGCGTTTCAAATCCGGAACCTGACCGCGTAGCAATGATCACTTCATGTTTATCCTGAAAGTACTCAATCCGGCCTGCTATCCTGAACGCATCGGTACACTTATACCGCAGGATGGCTACCGGTGTCAGCCAAGTAAAGTAACCCTCGCCACTCCGCCGGCCGTTCAGTACCGGCATACGGTCCCTGCCAATATCAAACCCAAGAATAACCCCGACTTTATGGCGCTGAAACTGCCCGTACAGGTTATGGTACATCCGGTGCTGCGACAGTGAATCCGGCCGGTCTGAACCGAAAAACGTACTCCAGTTGAGGGTAACTGAAGCCGACGGACGGAATTGCACCTGCGTACTGATACCAGGTTTTGATAATCCGTCCAGCCGCTTTATGCGCTGCCAGCCGTTTACGACCGACCCCAGCAAGGTCCACTTCCCATCCCGGGTATTGTAGGTCAGCTTAGCGCCTGCCAGATAGTAGGGGGAGTTTTCGGCCACCATACTCCGTGTCAGCGTCCAGTTGTCTTTTCCGATGGCACTTTCAAACCCGATGTGGGAGGAAAACACGCCGGCATCCAGCCACAATTCCGCTGATTTTGTCAGTTTAACACCCGCGTTTGCTTCGTAAATATGCTGCATCAGCAGTTGTTCAGCGGCATAATTGTATTGCGCATACGTGCCCGCCTGTAATGCCAGATTCCCTCTGACCCGTTCGGTCTGATAAGCAAGTTTAATGAATGCGAGATTCACGTTTACCTCACGGTTCCGTTTAAAATTATACAGAAAGCCGGGACGCTCCTGCGTCAGCTTCGGGCTATTGAGCTCATGAGCATAATAGGCCTCTATGTAGCCCGAAATGGTCAGTTCATTATTGGCTGATGGTGTGGCTATAGCCGGAGTCACTGAAGCGGCGGTGCGGAGGGTATCGGTTTGTTGTGCCAGCGCCGGAACGCTTAGTATGGCCAGTAAACCGATATTGCTAATTAAATTTTTCATACCACTGAGATGTATTTTCTGCAACACACAGATACCTCATAGTCAAAATTTTAAACCACATAGACACATAAGCTATTTAAGACGTTTATCAACTTTGTTTTTCTATGTGACTATGTGGTAGTTCTATGAATACCAGATTACAGGTGTTGCTGACGTTTTATTTGGGAGCTACTTCGTTTTCAGCGCATCAAGCGCCACGTTGAGTTTTAGTACATTTATGGTTGAGGGACCGAACAGGCCCCAGAGCGGGCCTTCCGTGTGTTTGTCAAGCAGCGACTGAACGGCTGCTACCGGCAGATGGCGGGCGTTGGCCACCCGTGCTACCTGTACCGATGCTCCTTCCGGCGAAAGATCAGGGTCGAGACCGCTCCCCGACGCCGTTACCAGTTCAGCGGGGATCTGCGCCTTCTGAACAGTCGGGTTGTGTACCAGAAAGGTATCAATCCGCGCCTGTACCGTTTTCAGGTAATCCGGATTGGAAGGTCCTTTGTTCGAACCCGCCGAACCGGCAGCATTGTAATCCACGGCTGAGGGGCGGCCCTGAAAGTACTCGTCGCGGGTAAATGCCTGGCCGATATTGGCATACCCTACTACTTTACCATTCACAGAAATAGTCTCTCCTTTTCCTTCTCCCGGCGCAAACCGGGCAATCCCCGCTACAACCAGCGGATACACAACGACCAGTAACACAATCATAATCAGTGTTAACCGGATGGCAATCAATATGTGCGATTTCATGATGTTTTTAGGTTAGCAGTCAGCCGGTTAAAGGCCGAACCGATGATTTTCAGAAAAATAACCCTACGAGCAGGTCGATCAGTTTGATACCGATAAACGGGACAACAATACCGCCCACCCCATAAATCAGCAGGTTGCGGCGCAGCAAGGCAGAAGCACCAATCGGCTTGTAATCAACGCCTTTCAGCGCCAGCGGAATCAGCATCGGTATAATGATTGCGTTAAAAATAACCGCCGACAGAATGGCCGACTCAGGACTATGCAGGCGCATGATGTTCAGGTGCTGCAACGCCGGAATTGAGGTAATGAACAGGGCCGGAACAATAGCAAAGTACTTGGCTACATCGTTGGCTATCGAAAAAGTGGTCAGCGTTCCGCGGGTAATCAGCAGTTGTTTCCCGATTTCAACGACCTCAATCAGCTTCGTCGGGTCATTGTCCAGGTCAACCATGTTGCCTGCCTCCTTGGCCGCCTGTGTCCCGCTGTTCATCGCCACCCCGACATCAGCCTGGGCAAGGGCCGGAGCGTCGTTTGTTCCGTCGCCCATCATGGCCACCAGTTTACCGCCCTGTTGTTCGTGGCGGATATAGTTCATTTTATCCTCCGGTTTGGCCTCTGCGATGTAATCATCTACCCCTGCCTTTTCGGCAATAAATTTGGCTGTCAGGGGATTATCACCCGTCACCATCACCGTTTTTACCCCCATCCGGCGCAGGCGCTGAAAGCGTTCCTGAATGCCGGGCTTGATAATATCCTGCAATTCGATGACGCCTTTCACGATGTCATTTTCACTGACAACCAGCGGAGTGCCTCCATTGGCCGCAATGTCTTTGGCCTGCTGCATCGTTTCGGCCGGAAACGGATTTCCAACGCGCTCTACCAGTTGCCGGATTGAATCTACCGCCCCTTTCCGGATGCGTTTACCCTGACCGTTGGCCGGCAGGTCAATCCCGCTCGACCGCGTTTCGGCCGTAAATTTGATCAGCGTTGCGCCGTCAATCGACAGGTTACGGGTCAATTCAGGCCCCCATTCGCCGGTTTTGGCCAGCTCAACGATGGATTTACCTTCAGGGGTTTCGTCGGCCAGCGAACTCAGCGTACTGGCCACCACCATGTCGGTCAACCGCACACCCGGAGCCGGATAAAACCGCGTCGCTTTCCGGTTACCGATGGTGATCGTTCCCGTTTTATCGAGTAACAGCGTATCCACGTCGCCCGCAGTTTCCACTGCCCGGCCCGATTTGGCAATCACATTGGCGCGCAGGGCACGATCCATACCCGCAATACCGATGGCCGACAGCAATCCGCCGATCGTGGTCGGGATAAGGCAGACAAAAAGTGAAATCAGGGCGGCGATGGTGATCGGTGTATTGGCATAATCCGCAAACGGCTTCAGCGCGATACAGACAATGATGAAGATCAGCGTGAACCCCGCCAGCAGAATCGTCAGCGCAATTTCATTCGGCGTTTTCTGGCGGGAAGCGCCTTCTACCAGCGCAATCATTTTATCCAGAAACGATTCGCCGGGTTGCGTGGTGACCAGCACCTGAATTTTATCAGACAGGACTTTTGTCCCGCCTGTCACCGACGACCGGTCGCCGCCAGCCTCGCGGATAACTGGCGCGGATTCGCCGGTAATGGCCGATTCATCGATGGTGGCCAGCCCGTCAATAATCTCCCCGTCGGAAGGGATAATGTCGCCGGTTTCACAGACAAAAACATCTCCTTTTTTCAGTTGAGACGAAGGAATGATCTGGAGTTCGTTCAGCTTCATTTCGCCGACAGGGCGGATAACTTTCGCCGGTGTTTCTTCGCGGGTTTTCCGCAACGACTCGGCCTGTGCCTTTCCACGGGCCTCGGCAATGGCTTCGGCAAAATTGGCAAACAGGACAGTCACCAGCAGAATCAGCGTGATTGTCAGGTTATAACCCGGCGTTCCCTGGGTCGAATCGCCGGACAGGGCAATGTAGATCGTTACGAGCAACATCACGAACGTGCCGATTTCGACCGTAAACATCACCGGATTTTTAATCAGGATGGCAGGATTTAATTTTTTAAACGAGTCGCGCATGGCGGCTCCCACCAGCTCGCGCTGAAACAGGCTGGTGGATTTCTGTGAGCTTGACATATCGTTTGTCAGGTAATTAACCTTACTTATAATCAGTGGCTTAATGAAAAAAAGTCAGCAAACGGGCCGAGGGCAAGTGCCGGAAAAAAGGATAATGCCGTGATGATCAGGATAACGGCAAAAATCATCAGCCCGAAGGTAGCCGTATCGACCGGCAGCGTACCGGCTGATTCGGGAACGTACTTTTTACGGGCCAGCAACCCGGCAATGGCTACCGGACCGATGATCGGGATAAACCGCCCGAGAATCAGGATGATACCGGTGGTGTAGTTCCAGAAAAAGTTATTGTCGCCCAGGCCTTCAAATCCGGAGCCGTTGTTGGCGTTTGAGGAGGTCATCTCGTACAGCATTTCCGAAAAGCCGTGAAACGAAGGGTTATTAAGCCAGGCCGATGGTTTGACAGCCCAGTCAGCGTCCCCGTATTGCAGGAATATCCAGCAGGCAAGTGCCGTACCGCCTTTTACCAGCAGGGCACTGAGC
>NZ_CAMFHL010000139.1 GCF_945952095.1 uncultured Arsenicibacter sp.
CGCTGGCCGGATTGCCGGTCAATACGGTGGTCCGGAGCCCAGGCTGGCATTCCGGTGGTCGCTGAAACCGGACCGTTCGCTGAAGGTTGCCTACACGAAAAGCCGCCAATACCTGCAATTGGTTACCAACACCACAGCGGCCTTGCCTACATCTCGCTGGAAACTGAGTGATACTCATATAAAGCCACAACTATCTGATCAGGTATCGGGCGGGTATTTTCATAATGCCGGAGAAAACACCTGGGAAATCTCCGCAGAGCTGTATTACCGCTGGAACCGTAATGCTATTGATTACCGGGACGGGGCAAAACTCTTGTTAAATGACACCCCCGAAACGGAATTACTGCAGGGACGGGGGCGCGCTTACGGGCTGGAGGTCATGGTGAAAAAAAGCAAAGGCTTTTTAACGGGCTGGGCCAGTTATGCCTATACCCGTACGGAATTATTGATTAACGGGTTGCTGCCGGTTGATCAGGTAAATAACGGAGTCTGGTATCCTGCCAATTATGATAAACCTCATTCTGTAAACCTGCTGGGCATATATCGCCCGTCAAGAACGTTTACCTGCTCGGCTAATTTTACGTACAGCACCGGTCGCCCGATGACAGTGCCCTATGCGAAAGGCCAGTTATACGGTGTTCCTTTCCCGATCTATCTCGACAGAAACCAGCAACGTATTCCTGATTATCACCGGCTGGATCTATCCTTTACGTGGGAGAAGAATCCTGCCGGTAAAACGAACTGGTGGTATAGCTGGAATTTCGCCTTATACAACGTATATGCGCGTAAAAACGCCTTTTCTGTGTTTTATAAATTCAATAGTTACGCCGAAAGTACAGCCAATAAGCTATCAATATTCGGGTCAGTCATCCCGTCGCTGACGTATAATTTTAAGTTGTAACGGTAACTGCCTATGAAAGTCGTAACGGTTTTTCTGCTTATCCTGTTGATTACCGTACAGTGTGTAACGCCCTTCTATCCGGACGTGCAGACGCTGAAACCGGGGCTGGTGATTGACGGACTGGTAACCGACCAGCCGGGGCGAAACCGTGTCGCGCTGTCGTTTACTGCTGAGTATACGCAGTACTCCCTTAATCTGCTCGTTCGCGGGGCAACAGTTGTGATTAAGGACAACGACGGTACAGAAGTTACGTTCAAAGAAACAGCCCCTGGCTATTATGAGCCCCTGAATAGCAACTGGCGGGGTGAAACCGGTAAAAACTATACCTTATACATAGCACTGTCGGACGGCAGGCGTTTTCAGTCAACGGCAGAAACGCTTCTGCCGGCCATATCTATAGACACCGCCTACACGGAATACACTGAAAAAATAAAACCAGGTACACTGGCCTATGACAAAGGCTTTGATGTCTACGTAGATGTGAAAGACCCTGCTGCGACAAAAAATTACTATCGCTGGACCTGGGTTCACTATGCGCCGATTGTCTACTGTGATGTGGTGACAGTACCTGCCTGTCCGGGTTGCCAGAGCAGCAGTGATTTCAGCCGTAACTGCTGCGAGACATATTGCTGGGATATTATCCGCTATTTTTCGCCCATCAATATTGCCAGCGACCAGGCCGTTAACGGAAACCGGATTAGCCGGCAGCCGGTGTTACGGGCTCCCCATGCCAGTACGACTATTTACTACGTTGAAATTGAGCAATTTTCCTTAACTGAACAGGCATACCAGTATTTATACACCTTAAATGATCTGATCAAAAATACAGGCGGATTATTCGATGCGGCCCCTGCTAAAATCAGAGGGAATATCAAGGCTGTTGATCAGGAAAACGAACAGGTATACGGGTTGTTTTCGGCGTCGTCAATGGTGGTGCGGCCATTGCTGATTGACCGGAGTACGGTGTCGGCCTTGCCCAACGTAGTTTATCAGCCCCCGCCGTTACCACCGCCCGGCGCCTGTATTCCGTGTCGGGAAAGTGCATTCCGCACAACAAAACCGCCTAGATGGTGGCGTTTTTGACACATTTTCAGGTAGTCATGCCGTTACCGCCGCTCCGGAACCAACTGAATCGGTTGTTTCGGCCGGAGGGTGATCATGGGCTGTAGGCCTACTGGTTTTGCCGGTGGGGCTTTAAGCGTGAAGCGGCGGGCAAACAGGGCGAGCAGAATCTGCATCTCCATCAGCGCAAACTGATTGCCGATGCACAGCCGCGGACCGGCCTCGGATGGGATTGTGCATGAATTGTACATTGCACTTCGACAGCGTCAACGCGACCGTAATAATTTCAGCGTTGCCAGTTGTTCCGGAAGATCAGCTACCCCTACACCTTGCCAGATGATTGTTCCTTCAGGATTGATCAGGACATATCTTGGAAATCCTTTGACATGATAGCGGTCTTCGAATTTTAAGGATGGGCTGGAAAAGACCTGTGGCCAGGTTAAGCTATTTTTGTTGATAAATGCTTTTAACCGCTCCCTGTTGTCGTGGCAGGCAACGCTGATAAACTCGATTTTAGTCCGGTCAGTCTGTGGGTATAAATGCTTCAACTTAGGCATTGCTTCGACACAACCCTGACACCAGGTTCCCCAGAAATCGATGAAAAGGTATTTGCCTTTATAGGTACTCGTTATAATTGGCTTGCCATTGATGACATTTGTTGCTGTAAAATGGGAGAATGGTAATCCTACCTGGAGAAAGTGCTCCTTTGCCGCATCAACAGGTTCTAAGGTGAGCACACCCTTGTTAAGATCGACACCTGAAAATTTGTATGTATGGTTGCCAAGCTGCACATACTCGCCCTGATCAATTACCAGTTTAGGGTCAATCTTATCTGTTTCAATTGACGATGTCTGGACGACGAGCTGAGATTCCTTAAAATCAGTTCTGGAGAATAACGAAGATGCCAATAATGTATAGTCATGGCCGCCTGTATTGAAGCGGGCAACGCCATATAAAGGAATGGAATAACATAGCTCACCGTTTAACTCCTTGATGACTAGAGGGGCAGTCATATCTGCCGGTTTGCCATTCTGGAGTTGCTGATAATGAATGATCTGTGCTTCCTGAGGGTGATAGTCAAAGTCCATCGGTTTCCGCTTTTCCGGATAAACAGGTGTCTCGTCACTAAAATCAAGGTTATTGTTAGTGTCAATCAGAACGGCATTCCGCTGGCGGTCAGGGTCATATCCGGTGACTACGTATACATAACACTTGATTGGCTTGACCGGGTAGCTCACGGGATTGAACAAAACCTTCCATTTATTAAATAAACTCCGGAAATCTTTTTCGCTGACCCGGCCTGCTCTGGTATTTTGATAAAGGAACTGAAACAGGTCAAGGTCGATGCGGCTAAGGCTCGTCTTTTGCCAGCGTACAGGTTTGTTCCGGACTGGTAAGATGCATTTGCCCCAAACCGGATCATCATAATCTACAGGACTAAGGTAGCCATAAGCTGGGTAGAAGGGCCCATACCCTGTTTTCACTGTCAGTGGGATATGAATGACCTGCGCTGGTTTTGGTAGAATAATGAAAGACCCGCATGTCAGCAGAACAAGCAACGAAACTATTCTCATAAAGGCCGTGAATATAGTTTTGGCTGCTGTAAAGTAATGCGGTTTGTCTCATTCAGGCAAGGGCTGATGAGAACAAATTGCGGTCATCCCGTTACCGCCGCTCCGGAACCAACTGAATCAGTTGTTTCGGCCGGAGGGTGATCAGGGGCTGTAAGCCTACTGGTTTTGCCGGCGGGGCTTTAAGCGTGAAGCGGCGGGCAAACAGGGCGAGCAGAATCTGCATCTCCATCAGCGCAAACTGATTGCCGATGCACAGCCGCGGACCGGCCCCGGATGAGTATCGAGCTATTCAAATCCAGATGGAAATAGAAATGATATAGTTTTACATATGATTTGTTTAATTGTTTACTGATTAGGTTATGTAAAAAGCAAAAGAGATTAGTAAAATAGCTTTTTGTTAAACGATAAAAGTATGCTCTTGATTAAATCTTTATGGTGTTTCCTGCCCATATTCCTATTCATAAACAGGAACTATTCGTATCAGGAAGGTCCTCAGCAAATTAAGCTGGACGATCCTGCTATGACAGCTGTTATTTTGGATTACGAAGCTGATTGTCACAAAAACGGAGCTTTTTACGAAGATAAAGGAGTAATTACATGTAGTGTGTGTAAGGGAGATAAGCCAAATGAGAAAAAATATTTTTTGGCACTCCTGATTGATGATCGTTATGAAGACCATCCCCCTTTTGCGTACACGCACTTTCGAAATAATGTTGTCCTCTTTGATTCATGTGGAAAGTCGCCTGTTGTCAATGACAAAGCGGCTTATTTCAAGGTGTTAAATGAAGAAATTGGTGACCGTGTATACAAACGCCCGGGTAAAAAAGGGCGTTGGGTACAATACCTGAATGAGAAGAAAGAGGTAGTTAGTGGTATGAAAGAGGTAAAAACCCTTTTGGGTGGTAACCATCACAACGAAATGGTATATACTGTCCATGAGGATGGCACCTTTACACGATTAAGATCTTTATAATGGCAGTATGTATCTGTTATCAAGGAGTACAGATAGCATAGTCGTTTCAGGGTTACCTCGTCGGTAGAAACACAAGAGGTTGCGTTTCTACCGCCACTCCAGAACCAACTGAATCGGTTGTTTCGGCCGGAGGGTGATCAGGGGCTGTAAGCCTACTGGTTTTGCCGGCGGGGCTTTAAGCGTGAAGCGGCGGGCAAACAGGGCGAGCAGAATCTGCATCTCCATCAGCGCAAACTGATTGCCGATGCACAGCCGCGGACCGGCCCCGAACGGGATGTAGGCAAACGGATGCCGTTCTTTGTCGCGGCCAGGTGCAAACCGGTCCGGATCGAAGCGGTCGGGGTCGGGCCATTGGCCGGGATCGCGGTGCAGCAGATAGGGACTTACCAGCACCGACGTGTTGGCCGGAATGGTATAGCCCTGAATATGGTCGTCCTGTAAGGCCAGCCGGCTCATGATCCACGCTGGCGGATACAACCGCATCGACTCCTGCACAACCTGACCCGTATAGGGCAGCGCCCGCAGATCATCAACCGTTAAGGGCTGGTTACCGCCCAGAACCTGATCAACTTCTTCGTGCAGTTTTTGCAGCACCTCAGGGTGTTGGGACAGCAGGTAAAGCGTCCAGCCCATAGAGACGGCCGTGGTCTCGTGACCGGCCATAAAAAGCGTTACGCATTCATCCCGCAGCTGCAGGTCCGACATGCGTTCGCCGGTATCGGCATCTTCGGCATGCAGCAGCATGTCCAGTAAATCATCATGCCGTGTGCTGCTATGCCGCCGTGCGTTGATGAATCCGTAAATCAGCTGGTTGACCAGGCGGGTGGCTTTCTTAAACTTCAGGTTATCGGGCGTGGGCACCCACATCGGGAAACGTACCGGAATAATCAGCAGCTTGTTGGCAAGGTAGTTGACCATTTCGAGCGAATACGACAAGTCCTGATTCAACTGCCCTTCGGCGTCGGCTCCGAACAGTGTTTTACAGACAATCCGCATAGTCGTATCCATCAGCGACTGCGAAATGTTTACCGGTCGACTACCCGCGACCGCCGATAGCTGCTCAACCCAGTAATGCCCTTCCTGAATCATGGTATCAGCCAGGATCGCCAGCTTCCGCCGGTGGAAAGCCGGTTGCGCCAGTCGCCGCTGCCGGAGCCAGAAATCGCCGTCGCTGGTCAGCAGGCCCTCGCCCAGAAAAAGTTTCAGTACCTGAAACGCCGGTGAGCGGCCGTAGTTCCGGTGATTTTCCTGCAACACCTGTTTGGCGTCTTCCGGCCGGAACACCAGTTGCTGAATCCGTCCGCCGACACTCAGCCGGACAATATGCCGGCCATCGTCCTGGTCGTACAGGCGGCGGTACATACGCAGGGCTCCCAGCGGGTCGCGGACAAAATCCAGCGAATTGCCCAGCAGCGGCAGGCCGGGATGCGTAGGAATCGGATGGTTGGCAGCGGGTGTAACAGGCGTTTCCATAACTGGCAGAATAAGGTCCGAAGGTACGCATTTTGCGCCGCTTTACAGACGCCGCCGGTCTGCTACCGGACAACAGGTTGCCAGAGGTGAACAGCCGGTGAGTCTTTCACCAGAAAGACGTACTGAAAATAATCGGTTGTGACGGTCGGAGTCAGGCTATAGGGTTCGATTTTCGTACCGGTCAGCCCGCCGGTTTTGACAAGGCGTAAGGTCTGGCGATAGGGCGAATCGGGGGCATCAAGCCTGAATAACGTAACGGATGCGGGGTTGTTGACCGACGTCAGGTCATCGAAATGATCAACTTTAAACACCTTGCCGTCGGCATTCAGTGCGCTGACTTCGCAAAGCAGGTCATTGCCTTTCCGCAGAAAAAAGGGCAGGTGGTCGCGGTGAACCAGCATTTTGCTGTCTTTAAACATCGTCGCCATGGTAATTACCGTTTGTCCGGCTTTTGCCAGCAGGCCGGAGAACGTTGCCTGTTTGCCTGTGCCGGCCTGTAAAATGTGCGCATACCCCCACAACCCATATAGTTTTTCCTGTTCGAGGTGCAGTTGCTCCGAATAAAACAACGTCATGCGGGCAGCAACCTGGTCGCGGGTCAGTTTATCCGTAGCACAGTTGATCAGTTCGAAAAAGAGCGAGAAGGGCACAGCGTTATTGCCCAACAGCTGCCGGTAATAGTCCGGATTGGCCGCCAAATCCCGCCGGATCGAGGCTGTCAGGGGCAATAGTTTACCAAGCGAAAGGCTGTCGTCGGTCAGCAGGGCACGCAGGCTATCCAGCGCCGGCTGGTTTGTCGGAGTAGTTAGCGATTGGTTGCCGATGTGCTTCAGGAGTGCCACGGCGTACCGGCCTTTGTTCTGGAACCAGTCAACGCCGATAAACCGGATGTGATTGGCAGCGGGTTGGGTCTGGTTGTAGATACGGATCGCCACAATTTTGTCGTAAAACTCCTGATTCCCCCATTGAGATGTACCGGCATTCGTTTGACGCCGGAAGTTGTAAAACAACGAATCAAGCAGGGAGGTCTGTCCGGTTTGCAGGTATTGATTCACCAGATCAGCCTGGGCAAAATCCATTTCGGCGAGGTAGTTGCGGAGGCCGGTACGCTGATTCAGGTGCTTCAGCAGGGTGAGGTCAATCGTTTGCGTGGTGGCATACCCATGTGGTTCGCCAAGCAGAAAGATGCGGTTCTTGTAAAATGCAGCATCAAACTGTGAAAAGCTAAGCGGCTCATCCGGGGCAAATGCAGTCTGGTGCTGACGAAGGTAAGCGGTATAATCCTGTGCGTGCACACGGCTGATCACAGAAAGAATAAGCAGACAAAGTACGGTCAGAAATCGGTTCGTCGTCATGGAGCGTTTGTGAAAAGGACTGTCACGAAGGTAGGTGCTCCGGTTTTAGTAAGCTTAGAAAAGGGGCGTTTGGCCGTTTTTTGGGCCTAAATGCCCCTTTTGGGACGTTTGGCAGGCAAATCAGGGGCCTTTTGCCGGAAAAAATACCTGATTTGCCTGGCTGAATCTGTGCTGTTACGAGTTGACAACCTCGCCGCCGTTGACGTGAATCACCTGCCCGGTAAAGTAGGAAGCGTCTTCGGACGCCAGAAACACATAGGCCGGTGCCAGTTCGGCGGGTTGCCCCGCACGGCCGAGCGGCGTGTCCTTTCCGAATTGCTCCACCTCTTCCAGCGTTTTAGTTGATACAATAAGCGGCGTCCAGACCGGCCCCGGTGCTACCCCGTTGACGCGGATATTCCGCTCCACCAGATTCTGGGATAACGACCGCGTAAAGGTTGTAACGGCTCCCTTAGTGGCGGCATAGTCGATCAGGTTCTTGCTGCCCCGGTAGGACACAATGGACGTGGTGTTGATAATGCAATCGTAGGCCGCCATATGGGGTAGAGCCGCTTTTGTCAGCCGGAACATGGCCAGAATGTTCAGCTCAAAGGTAGCCGCCAGCTGTTCGTCGGTGATGTCGGTAAAGTCTGTTTGTTCAACGTGATTAGCCGCATTGTTGACCAGAATATTGATATGGCCGAACGTGCTGACTACCCGGTTGACCACATCGTTGATAAAGCTCAGGCTATGCAGGTCACCCGCCAGCAACAGGCAGCGCCGCCCTTCCGCTTCGACCAGCTGTTTAGTTTCCTGTGCGTCGGTTTCCTCGCGCGGGTGGTAGACAATGGCCACATCCGCCCCTTCACGGGCAAAGTGGATGGCTACCGCCCGGCCAATGCCGCTGTCACCGCCCGTGATCAGGGCGATTTTACCCTGTAGCTTGTCGGCACCCTGGTAGGTATCCCGGATATAGACAGGGCGCGGGTTCATTTCGTGTTCAAGGCCCGGCTGCGCATCCTGATGCTGCGGCGGGGTATCGAGTTCCATTTGGTTGTTCATAACGTTGATGAGTAGTTAGCCATTAATGATTGTACCGCCGTTCGGATGCAGGATTTCGCCGGTAATGTACGACGCATCGTCGGAGGCCAGAAAGACATACGCCGGGCCGACTTCGCTTGGCTGGCCGGGGCGCTTCATCGGTACATCTTTACCGAAAACGGCAACCTCTTTCGCCGGAACCGAAGCGGGGTTGAGCGGTGTCCAGATCGGGCCGGGCGCAACGCCGTTGACGCGGATTTTCTTCTCAGCAAGGTTGCTTGACAGAGCGCGGGTAAACGACATGATGGCACCCTTGGTCGATGAATAATCGAGCAGGTCGGCGCGGCCCTGGTAAGCGGTCACCGATGTAGTGTTGATGATGCTGTCGCCCTCGTGCAGGTGCGGGATAGCGGCGCGGGTGACTCTGAAAAACGCGTAAATGTTGGTTTCAAACGTTTTTTGCAGCTCATCGTCGCTGATCTGCTCCAGGTCCTGATTCTGGTACTGCACGCCCGCATTGTTGACCAGAATATTGAGCTTGCCAAACCGCCTGACCGTGTCTTCCACGACTTGCTGACAGAAAACGGAGTTGCGCAGGTCGCCGTTCAGCAGCAGGCACTGCCGCCCTTCGGCTTCGACCAGTCGTTTGGTCTCCTGCGCATCGACTTCTTCGCGCGGGGTGTAGACGATGGCCACATCTGCCCCTTCGCGGGCGAAATGGACCGCTACAGAACGACCGATGCCGCTGTCGCCGCCGGTTATGAGGGCAACTTTGCCGCGTAGCTTACCGGCACCTTTGTAGAGGTACCGGATTACCTTTGGTTGCGGGTCGAGTTCGGCCTCGATGCCCGGCTGTTCGGTTTGGTGTTGAGGGGGAATTTTTGTTTCCATAACGTTGCCTATAAGTAGTACGGACCGGCCCATTGCTATGGTACCACTCCGTACTACTTAACTACGATAGCAACGCAGGTTGTTTTTTAAATCTACTGAAATGATAGGATTTGGTGCCTGCTCTATCCGCCGGATCACCCGGCTGGTGGCCTATTGCGTCTGATGCGCAAGCCGCTTATCTGTTAATGTCCTCAGGAAATTTTCCAGGTCGGTTTTTTCCTGTTCCGTTAACTGCATTGGCTTCGCTAAAAGGCTGTCTCTGTTGATGGACGAAGGCACGAATTTGTCCGGCTCATTGTAATAGTCAATCACGTCACGCAGTGTTTTAAACATGCCGTTATGCATGTACGGTGCTGTGAGGGCAATGTTTCTGAGAGGCCCGATCTTGAATTTGCCGAGATCGCTGGCATTGCGGGTGATGGCAGCCCGTCCGCTATCAGCTAACGTTTTGCCATCAAAAAGCCCGATGTTCCTGAACTCGGTATTGTTAAAGTTCGTACCAAAGTGACACTGAACACATTTTGCCTTGTTGTTGAACAGCTCAAATCCTCGTTTAGCGGAGGCACTTACCGCATCCTGCCGGTCATTGATCCGCCAGTCATCAAAAGGAGTCTTGCCCGTCTCCAGTGACCGCTGAAATTCACTGAGGGCGATTGCCAGATTACCCGCCGACGGCTTTTGATTAAAGATCTTCAGAAACAGGTTGCGGTAGGCGGCATCATGCGTGAGCCGTGCCACGGCCGAGTCAACCGGCAAGCCCATTTCGTCGGGGTTTGCAATGGGTTTCAGCGCCTGTTCTTCCAGGGTTTCAGCCCGTCCGTCCCAGAAGAAATGCGGTTGCCCCGCCACATTCATCGCCGAGGGCGTGTTGCGTTTGCCTGTCCGTCCGGCAATTCCTGGACTAAGTGCCTTGTTGTCGGCAAAGGCAAACGCAGGTTTGTGGCAGCTGGCGCAGCTTATGCGCCTGTCGCCGGATAAAATGGGGTCGAAAAACAACTTTTTTCCCAGAGAAACGGTGTCTTGCGGCATACTGCCGTCATAGACAAAGCTCAGGGCCGGATCGGTGGCAGAGGTCCGGCTTTGGTATAGCCACAAGCCGGCCAGTAACGGGGCAAGGAGTAACAGACCTGACTTTTTCATTACCGTTATTGGTTTACCCGTTTTAAGGCTAATCCGTTCAGATCGGCGGCTCTGGGCGCACAGGTGTCCTGAATCATGGCAAACCGCATGCTGTCCGGCGCCACAAAACTGACTTTGTATTCGGCCACATACGCTGCCGAACAGATCGGATCCGACTCGCGCAGGGTATCGCTACGGAACGAGAACTTCCCGGTAGAGAACAGCTTTTCGTCAATAAAATAGTCATGGGTGCCGTCCTGCCGGAAAACGACCAGAACCTTGCTGCCGTTTTTAAAGCTTGTTTTCCACCGGCCATATATAGTCGGGGTTTCCTGAGTCTGGCCGCAGCCTATGAGGATGAGCAGCAGAAAAAAATAGATGGGTTTCATAGTAGATAATTGATTCGTTATGCGTGAAACGGACTGATTTCCGGGTGCCGGAATGGTGGCTCAAAACTAGGTATAGGCCCAAAAAAAGGCATTTGCTATTGTTGCAAATGCCTTTTGATTTGTGCCATACGGGTCGTTTATGCCTCAGAATGCCGTTTTGCCGCTTCGCTGGGAGGATAACCGAAGTGCCGGGAGAAGGTAGTTGAGAAATTGGCGGGGTTGGTATAGCCGGTCATGTAGCACACCTCAGCCACCGTGGCTGCATGGTGCTGCAACAGTTCGTGTGCCCGCTGCATGCGGATAAGCCGGATCAGTTCGCCCGGGCTCTGATTAATGAGCTGTTTTAATTTCCGGTGCAGCTGCGTCCGGCTCAGCGCCATGTCTGCGGCAAGCTGTTCACTGCTGTACTGATCATCGGCGATATGGGTGTCAATGGCTGCTCTGACCTTTGATAAAAATACCTGCTCAATAGATGGCAGCTGATCGGCTGCCTCAAGCCAGATCGTAGTTTTTCCGAATTTTTCCCGTAACTGTTTCCGGGTCAGAATCAGGTTATCAATAAGGGCGGTGAGTTCCTGTTTATCAAACGGCTTGGCCAGATAAGCGTCGGCACCGCTGCGTATGCCCCTTACCCGGCTATCCTGATCGCTTTTGGCGGTGAGCATCACAACCGGTATGTGACTGGTGCGCTCATCGGTTTTTACGGTATGGCATACTTCATAACCGTCTTTCTGCGGCATCATCAAATCCGTAATGACCAGCGACGGTATTTTCTCAAAAGCCATCCGGATACCTTCCAGACCATCGGCTGCGGTGATTACCCGATAGCTTCCGGAAAGGGAGAGGGAGATAAAATCCCGCAGGTCAGCATTATCTTCCGCCAGCAGGATCAGCGGCATGGTCTCATCCTCGTCCGGAAGGTCATTTGCTTCGTCAGCGGTTTGCCGGTCACCGGTGTCGGGGCTTTCTTCCGGCATGGCAACCGGACTGTTTTCGGGAGCAGCCACAAGCGGCAACGTAACGGCAAAGACAGTTCCCTTGCCCTCTTCGCTGTCAACGGAAATATGGCCACCGAGGAGTTCGGTAAGCTCTTTGGTAAGGGCGAGGCCAATACCGGCCCCTTCGCGTGTGCGCGTATCTGTGGCGTCTGCCTGGTAAAACCGGTCGAAAATATGGGGCAGTTTTTCCTCCGGAATACCAATGCCCTGATCGCTTATCCGGATTGAAAAGGTTTGGTCGCCGGTCTCCAGGTGTACGGCTATCGTGCCTTGCGGATTCGAAAACTTAATGGCGTTGGCAATCAGGTTCTGCACAATTTTTTCCAGCTTATCCGCATCGGCCATAACCCACAATACCGGCATAGTGCTGGTAAAGCCGGTGCGGATAGCCTTCTGACTGGTCAGCGAGTGGTATTGCTGCCAGTGTGTACGTAGCCATCTGACCAGTTCCAGCGGCTGATACACGATGTCGGGCTGCCCGTTTTCAAGCCGGCTAAGGTCCAGCAGCTGGTTGATAAGCTGTAACAGCCGCTCGCCGTTCTGAAGGATAAAGCGCGCATGCTGCCGCACCGGTGCAGAGCCCGCTGTTTGCAGCAGCTCTTTGGCGGGATTTATAATAAGGGTCAGCGGCGTTTTGAATTCATGGGTGAGGTTGACAAAAAAACGCGACTTTACCGCATCCATTTCGCGGAGTTTTTCGGCTTGTGCCCGTACCTGCGCGGTGCGTTCTGCTACGGTTTGTTCGAGCCGTTCGGCCTGATCCGCAATAAGCCTGTATTTTTCCCGCTGCTGTTCCAGGTTTTGCTCCGCCAGCAGTTGATTTTCGGTGAGCTGCCGGCTAAGGCTTTTGTTGATACCGGCAAAATCCAGCGCAATGTAGACGGAGAACAAGACCGGCATTATCAGCGTTGTGATGGCCATGCCGTTGATAATTGTCTGGTAACTGCTGAACCAGCCCAGAATATTGCCACCCAGCACCGCCGTCAGGATGCCGACAACCAGCATACCGGCCGCAATCAGCCACCGGACCGGGTTGCCCCTGCGGGCAGCCTGGACAACATGCCAGATCCCGTCCAGATACGCCAGGATAATAGCTATATTGACAATGATCCAGAATACATTGGCTTCGGCTTCGTACTCATAGGTACCGAACACGATGCTTAAGATCAGGAACACGGTGCAGATAATGGTAAGTACCTTTACCCGGCCTTTCGGGAGGGTTTCGCTGCTTATGGCATACAGGAGCAGGGCGCCCGTCAAGGGTGCGACCGAAAGAACGGAAAGAAACAGCTGCTGGGCTCCCATTTGTATAAATGGATCAGCGGTATCCACGTTCAGGAATTTCAGGTAAAGTGCCGACGCCATATTCGTCACAAACAGGCTGTAGTACAGGTTGATTTTCTGGCCGGGATAAAAGATAAAGAGCAGGAGGTGCAGGATCACAAGGGTGAATTGAGCGACCACACTCAACAACAGCTTGTCATTGTCTGATTTGAGGGTGAGGTATTTGGTATTGAGCTGATGCATATCACCCATCCACAGCTGAAACCCAATGAAATCAGGAAAATAGGCATTGTAATTGCTGAACCGCACGGCCAGTACATGCGGCAGCGTGTCGGTAATGGCAACTGGAAATACCGTGAACGGAGCACGATCCGCCCGCATCGTTTCCCTGGAATGGCCAATCCGGCCGATTGTGCCGATGTGAACGCCGTCCAGGAATAGCTCCGCAGCACCATCCTGATTCAGGTGAATACCCCACGTAGTACAGCCAGCCTGCGTGTCTTTTTTGACTTTAATCCGGAACCAGCCAAAACCAGTCCAGCCTTTCGGCAAACTATCTCTGCCGAAGTTGGTATGAATGCGTTGCCACTGGCGGTCATCAACAGCCGTATTGGCCCAAAGCGGGTTATCACCCGTATGGAATAGCCAGGGTTCTTTATGCAGTGCGATCACCCGGACAGAGTCGGTCAACCGTACCGGTGTCTGACCCGCGGCGTACAGTATGGGTGCAAGAAAAAGCAGTACGATGATACGTATTCGAAGACTGATCAAAGGCATGCCGGCAACGTCTGGACTTACTGAAGCATCAAGTTATCAGTTTGATGCCGACAATCAAAACCGGATGCATGTAAGGCTACGTCACAGCCCCAACACCTGCACACCACCTGCCATCACCAGCGTTGCCCCCGTGCCGGTAAGCCATAGAGCGCCCAGGGGGCCGGTTCGCCGTATTGCCACTGCACAAAGGTGATCAGAAAACCAAGGCCACACAGCATAGCACCTAAGCCCAGACAAACCATACCGCGTTTCCGGCAAAGGAGGTAATGCTGCGTTTTCAGGTTTTTTACAATCAGGTTAACCGTATCGGCCGTTGCCGGAAAGCGTTCGGCCAGTAAATGTTCCGTTTCACTGAAGCTGTGACCGGCTTTGCGAAGCAGCAGGGCTTCTTCATGTAAGGAGTTCAGAGTTATGTCAAGCGGTTCCATATGTAGAAAGGTAAAGAGCGAATGAGCGATAGAGCGGCCGTTACGCGGTGAAAGGGCGAACTATTCAACCTCGCCGGTACTGATCGGTCGGGCTTTTCGCTCTTTCAAGCTATTGCCGCACTGCGGCCACTCTCTCTCTTTAATAATTAACCAAGATAATATATTGATAAATTAATGTCAAGCGCTGCTCTTCATCGTTTGTCCCCTGCCCTCTGCGCCCCGCCCTCTGGCTTATATGCCCGTAAACCGGTACTTTCGTAGTTGTTACGATGAACCTATGGAAACGCCCTTACTCACGAACGGAAAACTGCCAGCACCTGCCTTTACGCTCAATGCGGCAAACCACTACGATGCCATTGTGATTGGCTCGGGCATCAGCGGGGGCTGGGCCGCTAAGGAACTCTGCGAAAAAGGCCTGAAAACGCTCGTTCTGGAGCGGGGGCGCGATGTGCAGCACGTTACGGATTACCCGACGGCAATGCTCAATCCGTGGGATTTTCCGCATCGGAACCGGATGCCGGATGCGTTTGACGAGCAGAACCCTATTGCGACCAAATGCTATGCACTCGATGAAGCCACACAGCATTTTTTTGTCAAGGATGCCGATCAGCCGTACATTCAGGAAAAGCCGTTTGACTGGATCCGTGGCTATCAGGTGGGTGGTAAGTCGTTGTTATGGGCGCGGCAGACCCAGCGCTGGAGCCGTTATGAGTTCGAAAACCCGGCCCGCGACGGCTACGGTGACTGGCCGATCCGGTACGAAGACCTGGCGCCCTGGTATAGCCATGTCGAAAAGTTTGTGGGCATCAGCGGTAACCGCGATGGTCTGGAAACGCTGCCCGACGGCGAGTTCCTGAAGCCCTGGGAAATGAACTGTGTGGAGAAACACATGCAGCGTGAATTACAGAAGCACTACAAGGACCGCTATGCCATCATTGGCCGGTGTGCGCACCTGACAGCACCCAAACCGGTGCATCTGGCGCAGGGCCGGGCACAGTGCCAGGCACGGCATCTGTGCTATCGCGGGTGTCCGTACGGCGGCTATTTCAGCAGTAATTCCAGTACGTTGCCGTGGGCAGCGAAGACGAAAAACCTCACATTACGGCCGTTTTCCGTTGTGCATTCCATCATTTACGACGATGCCAAAGGCAAGGCAACCGGTGTACGGGTGATTGACGCTAATACCAAAGCGGTTACCGAATACTTCGCCCGTGTCATTTTTGTAAACGCGGCCTGCCTGAACACCAATCTTATTCTACTGAATTCGACCTCCCGCCGCTTCCCCGACGGATTCGGGAACGACAGCGGGGTGTTAGGCCGGTACATTGGTTTTCATAACTACCGCGGCAATGCCGTGGCGGATTTCGACGGCTACCCGGATGGGTATTTCTATGGTCGCCGGCCAACGTCGGTGTTCATGCCTAACTTCCGGAACATCCATAAGCAGGATGCTGATTTTATGGGTAGCTACATGTCGTATTACGGAGCGAGCCGGGCAGGCTGGGGGCAGGGGTATGGTAAAGAAGGGTTCGGGGCTGATTTTAAGGACAGTATCACTAAGCCGGGCGCGTGGAGTGTGTTCATGGGGATGCAGGGCGAAACCATCCCGAAAAAGACCAACCACGTCCGGCTGAGCAAAGAACTCGATCCGTTCGGGCTGCCGCAGCTGATCACGTCGATTGATTACGACGATAACGACATCCGGCAAATGAAGGATTTTATGACGCAGGCGGCCGAAATGCTCGAGAAAACAGGGTGCAAAAATATCCGTACCTACGACGATCACCGGAATCCGGGGCTGGATATTCACGAAATGGGTGGCGTCCGGATGGGTCGTGACCCGAAAACGTCATTGCTTAATAAGTGGAATCAGTTTCATACGGCGCCGAATGTTTTCGTGACCGACGGCGCGGGCATGGCGACCATGGGCAACCAGAATCCGTCGATCACGTTTATGGCGCTGGCCGCCCGCGCCGCCAACTACGCCGTGGCCGAAATGAAGCGGAAGAATTTGTAGTAAGGCATTTAATCACAGCATATTGCACAGAAATCACCTGATTTTTGTTTTATAGCAGCAAATACACTGTAAATAGGTAATATTGTAACAACCTGTTTATGGATTGAGCGATTTACGAAACTCAAAACCTGATATTATGGGAACAGAAGAAAATAAGCCGAAGCCATTAAGTACTGCTCAGAAGATGCTGGAGCGTAAACGGCAGATCGAAGCATATATAGTGAGTGGTGATGAGTCAAAAAAACCTGCCGGAGTTAAGTTTGTTAAACCTTTCACCTTATCGCCTGAGCGAAACTGAAGATGGGTTTGTGTTTGACACAGATCATGGTGTGACATATGCGCTTCGATTTACTGACGACTCTGAATATGTATTCGGGTCGTCTTTTGCTTATAACACCTTTTCGTTTTCTGTGCTTCCTGTGAAAGGGTATGCGAAAAAGAAAGATATACGCGTAGCGGATACGATTATCTATGCCTTATGGGGTGTTTTTGAGGCGATACCTGAAGCTGTGATTACGTATGTGTGTAGTCTGGAGAGTACTCAGGAGCGAGCCCGCAGCCGGCTGTTTCATAGTTGGTACCTGAAGACCGGAGAGGCGCACTTCACTAAATTTGATTATTCTGATCTTGAGAACCGCATTTATACATCGGTCCTTTTCAGGAATGAACATCCGCACAAAGATGAAATAAACCTTATCTTTGAGAAGGCGTTTGTAAAGTGAAAATGCCCCTTTTATGCTTCAGATGCACATTTATCACATCACGACAACCGCCTGGTGGGAAACGTTTGCCGGCAAAACGCACTACCAGAGCCCGACTTTTGATCAGGAAACCTTTATCCATCTCAGTAAACCCGACCAAGTGGCCGGTGTGCTGGAACGCTATTATGCCGGTCAGACGGGTTTGCTGAAACTGCACATTGATCCGGATAAGCTGACCGCCCCGCTCATCTACGAACCCTCCACCAACCAGGAGCTGTTTCCGCATTTGTACGGCCCGCTGAACAAAGACGCTATCGACCGGATTGAGGCACTGTGAACGATTTTGGCGGATGAGCAGTTGTCTGAAAACGACAAAAAAACAGTACCCGTCATGTCAACAACCCCTAATCCGGTAAAAGAAGCGCTCTATCAGCAGTGTCAGCAGTATGTCCGGCAGCGGATCGATACGGCCCGCTCGGCCATGGAAGCGGCTCAGGAATCGGCTAACGAAGAATCCAAAAGCAGTGCAGGCGACAAATACGAAACGGGGAGAGCGATGGCCCAGATCGAGCGTGACCGCCACGCGCAGCTGCTGGCCGAAGCCCTGAAACTGGAACAGGACCTGCATCAGCTTGACATTGATAAGCCATCGGCGGTGGTGCGGGCGGGTAGCCTGATCACTACCAATCGCGGCCGCTTTTTCATTGCCATCAGCGTTGGTAAACTGGTGATAAATGGTGTGGATTATTTTGTCGTGTCACCGGCATCACCGATCGGAGCGTTGCTGGTCGGCCATAGCGCGGGCGATAGCGTAACGTTTAACAAAATGGTTTACCAGCTTCAGGAAGTGGCGTAATGCCCTGTTGTCCCCCGAATCAGAGGCAGGCTTACTTCTGCGCTGTCTGGTCATCCTCCTTTAGATCTGTCTCTTATACACATCTCCGAGCCCACGAGACAAGAGGCAATC
>NZ_CAMFHL010000140.1 GCF_945952095.1 uncultured Arsenicibacter sp.
GGGTATAGCGGTGTGATAAACGGGGATATTGTTCAGGTGACATCCCATTCCGTCAGTAAGATTCTACAGCGTGGGGCTATCGTTCTGAAGTCAGCCCGTAGCAAGGAGTTTATGACTCCGGAAGGCCGAAAAAAAGCATATGACCAGCTCCAGAAGTTTGGCATTGAAGGCCTGGTTGCCATTGGTGGTAACGGTACGTTTACCGGTGCCACAATCTTTTACGACGAATATGGTATTCCGACCGTAGGGGCACCGGGTACAATTGATAATGACCTGTATGGCACCGACCATACTATCGGGTATGATACCGCAGTTAATACGGCCCTGGAGGCGATTGACAAAATCCGCGATACGGCCGACTCGCACGACCGGGTGTTCTTTATCGAAGTAATGGGCCGTGATTCCGGCTATATCGCTATTCAGTCGGGTATTGCCGGCGGCGCCGAGGTGGTAATGGTACCTGAGGTACTGACACCGATTTCGGAAGTTGTTGAAGTGTTGAAGCAAGGCTGGCACCGTCAGAAATCATCGTCAATCATTGTCGTTGCCGAAGGGGATGAAGAAGGTAATGCCGCCGAAGTAGCCGAAAAAATCAAGGAGCAGATTGATATTAATCTTGATATCCGGGTAACCACGCTCGGACACATCCAGCGGGGTGGTATTCCGACGGCCTATGACCGTATCCTGGCCAGCCGCCTGGGGCTTGGTGCGCTGGAAGGACTAATGGACGGGCAGAAAAACGTCATGGCCGGTGTCATTAACAATGAGTTGGTGTATACACCATTCAAAGATACCATCCGTCTGCCGAAGCCGATTAACGAAGATCTGCTGCGCATGGTTAAAATTCTGTCCATCTAGTTTTTTCTTCATCGCCCTGGCGTATCCGGGGCGATGAGGAAAAAACCGGATTACAGGTACCCTACCACCCAATACGTCAGGTACCCCACGACTTCGCGGAGTACCCAAAAGGTATCATTAAACGATTTTTCGTTGGGAAGCAGGTAATTACCCGGCGAATGGGATGTTTTTTCGGCCAGGAACCCGGTCGGGAAAGGCGTTACAATCATGCCCTCTTTCGCAAAACAAGCCATAGCACGGCGCATGTGCCATGCCGAGGTAATCAGTACGCAGCGGTTGGTGTTAAACTGCCGCGCCAGTATCGGTTTGGAAAACGCCGCATTCTCACGCGTATTTTTTGAGTTTCGTTCCAGCACAATGTCGCTGGCCGGTACGCCTGCCGTCTGCAGAAATGCAGCGACCATCTGCCCTTCATCGTTAATGGCCGGCGTCTGAAACAGCAGATTCCCCTGCCCACCGCTGATCAGAATTTTCTGAATATAGCCATTTTTATAGAGCCAGAGCGCCTGCCCGACGCGGTCAGCTTCGTGGCCCAGCACCGGCCTGACGGGTTTCACGTCTGCCAGCCCGTTAATCATACCTCCGGTCAGCACCACACCAACCCGTATTCCGTCTGTCTTTTGGGACACAGGCTGCGGGCTGATTTCCCAACCTTTCAGCAACTCATTGGTGAGAAAACCGTTCCCGGCCAGCCAGAACAGCATGAGCGATATCCCCGTAAACCGACGGCGCAGGCGGGCATCTTTCAGAAAGTAAGCCGCTAACAATGTGCAGAATAGCCAGCCGGCCGGCGTCAGAAAGTAATAGATTGTTTTCGAAAAGAAATAAAACATAGGCTATGCACCAAATCCGTCGGGTGTGCGTTAGTATCAAAACTATTGTTGAGCCATTTCAGCGGATGAATGATAAATCGGTTAAAGCGGTACGCTATCCGCCGGCGATCCACCTTTTCCACAGTAAAATTCCGCTAAACTCGTAAATTTGTAGAAACTGTACTGAATCAGATACGCACGATCTGTATGAAAAAAATCGTTTGCACTGTTTTTTTAGCGCTTGCCGTAACTGCATCGCTGTTGGCCCAAACCACGCCTAAGCCCGCTGAACGGTTCCGGATTTCGGGTCAGATTAAAGGCCTGAAAGATTCTACCTGCGTGTTGGCCCACTGGTATGGTCCAACGCAATATATTCCCAAAGATACGGCGAAAGTAGACCCGCAGGGCCGCGTCGTGTTCGAAGGCGATAAGCTCCCGCAGGGCCTCTACCTGGTGCTGACCCCAAAGCAGCGCTATTTCGAACTCATTATCACTAATGAGCAGTCTTTCTCTTTTGAAACCGATACGACCAACTTTATTACCTCAATGAAGGTCAGTGGTAATAAAGAAAATGAACGCTTTTATGCGTATCAGCAGCATATGAGCAAACTTGCCGAAGAAGCACAAGCTATTGATGCGCAAAAAAAGTTACGCGATGACGCTGTTTCTGCGGCTATGTTCAACAAAAAGAAGGAGGATTTAGCAAAACAGGCTCAGGACTATCGTAGCAATTTTCTAAAGGAAAACGCAGGTTTATTTACTGTTAAGCTGCTTTCGGCTTCCGCAGAACCGGAAGTACCTAATCCGCCAAAAGCGGCTAATGGCCGGCCGGATTCACTGTGGCAGTTTAATTATTATAAACAACATTACTGGGATGGGCTGGATCTTACAGACGAACGCTTTTTACGCACCCCGCTCTTCCAGCGTAAACTGGAGCGTTATGTAAAAGAATTAACTGTCCAGACCTCAGATTCCTTAATTAAGGAAGGAGAATACCTTATTGGTAAGTCAAAAGCTAATAAGGACATGATGCTGTACATTATCTACTATTTTACCAGCCAGTATGAGCAACCGAAAATTCTGGGTACTGATGAAGTATTCCTACACATGGCCGAAAAATATTATCTGACCGGTATCATGCCGTTGTCAGACGAATCGGCACGGGATAAGGTACGGGAACGCGTCAATATTCTGAAGCCGCTTATGAATGGTAAAATTTTACCAGCGCCTGCTGTCAGTGATACCTTAAAACGCCCGATTGACTTTGCAAATATTAAATCAGACTACCTTGTTGTATTTTTATATGATCCGGAGTGCGGGCATTGTAGAGAGTCGACGCCAAAGCTCAAGAAATTTGCCGAAGCCAATAGAAAGAATACTAAAATTTTAGCTATCGCTGTTGATAAGTCTCCGGAAGCATGGCGTAAGTATATAAAAGAATTTGGTATACAAAACTGGATTCATGGTTATGATTTTACTTTCAGAACCAATTATCGGCAAAAATACGATGTATACTCTACCCCGGTTGTGTATGTCCTCGACAAGGATAAGAAGATTCTGGCGCGGCGGATGCCGGTCGAACAACTCGACGACTACTTCCAGTTTTTAGCCCGGCAGAAACAGGAACTTGCCAAAAAAGACCCTGCCGCTGCTAAAACAGCCGCCCCGAAAGGAAAGTAAAGGTGTAGCGTATTAGATCACCAGTGGTGGCACGACTGATAGCCGTGCCACCACTTTTTTATAGCCGGCAACCGGAAGAAAACCGGTTATTTCATTTTTCCCCGTTTAACGAGGTATGAGGTCAGGATCTGATCGAAACCACGGGCGATATCCGCTTCAATAAAATCGATTTTGTACTGACCACACCGCATCTTCAGCTCCTGGAAATACGAACGTACGGCCTGCTGGTACTCGCCCCGGATCTGGCCGGGCTGTAGTTTCACGCGGTCGCCGGTTTCGAGGTCAATAAACTCGTACGGCCGCTCATCGAACGCAAAGTCCTCTTCCGTTTTTTTATCGGTTACGTGAAACAGCAACACTTCATGCAGGTTGTGGCGCAGGTGTTGCAGGGCCGAAAACAGGGCCTCCGACTTCTCCACGTTCTCGAACATATCACTGAAAATGACTACCAGCGACCGTTTATTGATTTTTTCGGCGACCTGGTGAATCACGTCAGCAGCCGAGGTTTTGCGTTGCGGCGGGGCCTGATGCAGCAACTGCTCCAGGTGGTTAAATACCTTGTGGACGTGCGACGGCGTTGATTTCACCTGCGTCTGCAAGTCAATCGTGTCCGCAAACGTCGTCAGGCTGACGGCATCTTTCTGCCGTTGCAGCAGATACGCCAGACAGGCCGCCGCCATGATGCTGAACGTTATTTTGCCCTGATCCTTCTCCGGATAATACATCGACGACGATGTATCGACCAGCAAATGGCAACGCAGGTTGGTTTCTTCCTCGTACCGCTTCACAAACAGCCGTTCCGATTTGGCAAAGACCTTCCAGTCAATGTGACGGGTAGTTTCGCCGGTATTATACAGACGATGTTCGGCAAACTCCACCGAAAAGCCGTGAAAAGGCGATTTGTGCAGACCCGTAATAAACCCTTCGACTAACTGACGCGCCAGAAATTCGACATTTCCGTATTCTCTGACCTGCGACAGGCTAAGTTGCTTTTTCATAATCCGTTCTTCTCTTTCCGATAGCGGGTGTTTATACCGGTAACAACAGGCCCGCCTTGCCGGTGCTGTATCTACTAGTTACAACATTAACGGCTAAATAATATATTTAGGATGGAATATTTTACGGGTCCTCCTTTTTTATTCCATAACCATCTGCCAATCCTACAAAAGGACCGCATTTTTTATACATTTGTTTCTCCTTTGTACGTTTTTACGTTAGTTTTTTTAAACCTACTTATGATGAATAGACGAGACGCCCTCATGCGAGTGGCTGCGTTTATGGGGGCAACTATGTCGTTCCCGGCGCTGGCTGATACGCTCGAAGCCTCAGTCGCCAGCCGCGCAGCTACCGGTGCTCCGGTATTTCTGACGGCCGACCAGGATGTGATGGTAGCAGAACTGGCCGAGGTTATTATCCCGGCCACCAATACGCCTGGTGCAAAGGCGGCAAAAGTAAACGAAATCATTGATGTGGTCCTGAAAGACTGTTATAAACCAGCCGATCAGCAGCGGTTTAAGGAGGGTCTGGATCGTACAAATCAGATTGCCAAAGGCAGCTTCAACAAGTCATTCGTTGAATGCGACAATAATCAGCGGATTGAGGTTGTAAAAATGCTGGAGCAGGAGGCAAAAAAACAGCGCAAGGATATGGCAGGTGCTCCGGCAAATCAACGCTTTACGCCGTTCTTCGCCATGCTGAAAGACCTGACGCTGATGGGTTACTTCACGTCTGAAATCGGCTGTACACAGGCTCTGGAATACGTGGCTGTCCCTGGCCGCTACGACGGCTGTATTACGCTCAAACCCGGTCAGAAAGCCTGGGCAATCTAATTTTAATGACCATGAGCGGCCAAAAGCGCCGGAGTGTGTTGCTCCTGCGTTTCACCGTTCATTATCCATTGACAGATCATGTACCTAAACATTGATTCCATAAAAGATATTACCTACGACGCAATTGTCGTAGGTTCAGGCATTTCAGGCGGCTGGGCAGCGAAAGAACTGACCCAGAAAGGCCTGAAAGTGTTAATGCTGGAGCGCGGCCGCGACATCAAGCACATCGAAGGCTACACAACGGCGACCAACAACCCGTGGGATTTCCCGCACCGTGGCCGGATTACAACCCAGGCAGCTGAAGAATACTGGGCTAACATGCGTACCGGCTACACAGCCAACGAAGAATGGCGCCACCATTTCGAGAACGACAAGGAAAACCCGTACCAGGAAACCCGCCCGTTCGACTGGATCCGCGGTTATCACGTCGGCGGCCGCTCACTGATGTGGGGGCGCCAGAGCTACCGCTGGAACGAAGAAGACTTCATGGCCAACCTGAAAGACGGTATTTCTGTCGACTGGCCGGTTCGTTACAAAGACGTTGCTCCCTGGTATGACTACGTTGAGCGGTTTATCGGCGTTAGTGGCAGCAAAGACGGTTTGTCGGTACTGCCGGACGGCCAGTTCCTGCCGGCCATGGACATGAACTGCGTTGAACGTGAAGTAAAGGCGCGGATTGAAAAGCAGTTTGGCGGCCGTAAAGTAACCATGGGCCGCACCGCCCACCTGACAGCACCGCAGCCACAACACTATGCGCTGGGCCGCGCTGCCTGCCAGTTCCGGAACCAGTGTATGCGCGGTTGCCCGTATGGTGGTTATTTCAGTACCCAATCATCGACCTTGCCGGCGGCAGTAAAAACCGGCCGCCTGACCCTGCGCCCTGACTCAATCGTGTCGGAGGTGATTTACGACGAAAAACTGGGTAAAGCCAAAGGTGTACGGGTAATCGACCAGAACACGAAAGAGGTTCGGGAGTATTATGCCCGGATCATCTTTATGAATGCATCGGCCATTGCCAGTGCGTCGATTATGATGAACTCAAAATCAAGCCGCTTCCCGAACGGTCTGGGCAATGACTCTGACCAGCTGGGCCGCAACATCATGGATCACCACCTGGCTGTCGGTGCCTCGGGTATCTACGAAGGCTTTGAGGATAAATACTACTATGGCCGCCGTGCCAATGGGGTTTACGTCCCTCGTTACCGCAACTGGAACGGCGATAAACGTGATTACCTGCGCGGTTTCGGTTATCAGGGCGGTGCCGGTCGTGAAGGCTGGGGCCGTGGCAATGGCATGGAAGGATTCGGGGCAGAATTCAAGGAAAAACTCACGCAGCCAGGCGTCTGGACGATGGGCCTGGGTGGCTTCGGTGAAGTGTTGCCAAACGAGAAAAACCGCTTTACCCTTTCGCCGACCCAGAAAGACAAGTGGGGCTTACCGGTTGTGGTATTCGATGCTGCTTACGGTGAGAACGAAATCAAAATGCGGAAGGACATGATGAACGACGCAGCCGAAATGCTCGAAGCAGCGGGTGTGAAGAACGTCAATCCATACAATGATATGTCGAAAAACATGGGGATCGGTATCCACGAGATGGGTACTGCCCGTATGGGTCATGATCCGAAAACGTCCGTTCTGAACAAGTGGAATCAGGTACATGCCTGCAAAAACGTGTTTATGACCGACGGCGCATTCATGACTTCGGCATCCTGCGTCAACCCGTCACTGACCTATATGGCGTTTACAGCGCGGGCGGCAAACTATGCCGTTCAGGAAATGAAAAAGAAAAATCTCTAACATTTTTTGACACAAAAAGGCATAAGATTGACGTCTTATGCCTTTTTTGTGCCATCTTCGATTTAAGTTATGCCTGGTCGGATGCATGGTACAATGTGGAAACTATACCTTTTTTTCAGCTTCGTTTGTTTACTATCGCATACAAGTGACGGGCAGGCCTTTTCGCCAGCAGTTCCCCGAACCGGAGAATCCGCACTCAACCCTGTACAATGTGATCAATACGTTGCGCAGATACTCAGCAAAACGGAAACACTTCAGCATCATGCGCGGTATCAGGAAACCTATCAAATCTATTTGCAGGCGCTCGAAACCGTCAGAAGCTGTCAATCTCCCCGCCATCAGCTCCCGATCCTGGTCAGTCTGGCAAAATTTGTAAAAAGCAGAGGCAATAAAGCGGCCGGCCTCGCCTACCTGAAGCAGCATTTACAGATTACGACTGCCCTCAAAAGTCATTCAGACAGTATTGTTAACTACACCCGTCAGGCAGATATTTATACCGCATTCGGTGATTTTCCACGATCTCTGGAAGTGTTGTTAAAAGCCCAGTCCATGGCAGAAAAGCCGCCCGTTTCACCCTTATTAACTGAAATAATGACGGATTTAGGGATGCTTTACAGCCTGGTCGGTGATTATGAACAAGCGTTTGACTATCAGAAGCGGGCGCTGAAGCGACTGAAGCCAGGCGAAGTCTCGAAAGAAAGTGCACTCATTCTGGCGCGTATCGGAGAAGCCCATCTGGTCCAGAACCAATACCGGGAAGCCATTCCTTATTTCAGGCAGGCGCTCCGGCAAACGCAACAACTGAAGATGGACACGTTTTCGGCGACCCTGACCGGTAACCTTGCCCGCACCTATGTAAATCTTGGTGATTACGAACAGACTTTTGCCTACGCACGGCCGATTATAAAGGCTTTTAAAAAGGTCAATAATCAGGGTTTTTTAACCTGGACGTATATAACGCTTGCCCGCGCCTATCTGAACACACAAAAGCCCGACAGCGCCCTCGTACTGGCCCTGCCTGCCTACCGGAATTCAATTTTGCTGGGCAGCAAGGAAAACGCACGGGATGCCGCCAGCGTACTGGCCGATACCTATGCCCGGCAGAACGACTACACCAGGGCATTTCAGTTTCAGAAAGCGTACAACGCCTATAAGGACAGTCTCAACAGCGAACTTACCTCGCGGCGTGTTGCCTTTCTGGAATACAACCAGAAACTGTTGCAGAAACAAAGTCAGATCGCGCAGCTCCAGGAAGAAAAAGTACTCAACAACCGGGTCGTCAGCCAGCAGCGGCTGGTTGTACTGATGCTGCTTTTAGGACTGGGGGCGGGGGCCTTTCTGGTACGGCGGCTGATCATGACCAATCGCCGGTTAAAGGACAGCAATCAGCAACTGGCCATGCAGAAAGCCGAAATAGACGGACAGGCCAGCCGGCTAAAAACCCAGAATGAAGAAATCGACCAGCAGCGCCACCAGCTTCAGAACACCATTACCGAACTCCGGAATACCCAGAATCAGCTGGTTCTGAAAGAAAAAATGGCCTCACTCGGGGAGCTGGCCACCGGAATTGCCCACGAAATCCAAAATCCGCTCAATTTTGTCAACAATTTTGCCATTGTTTCTACTACTTTAGTCTCCGAAATTAAAAATCACCTTAACGGAACAACAGATAACAAACCACTGGAGGTCGCCGACACCCTTACCGTAAACCTGGACCGGATTATTCACCACGGCCAACGGGCAGAGTCAATCATTAAAGGGATGCTTCAGCACAGCCATCTGGGAACGGGCGACCGGCAGCCTGTCGATCTGAATGCGCTTGCCGGCGACTACTTACAGCAAACCCACAAAAGTGTATGTCAAAAGAATAAACGACTCAGCGATGTCCGGCTGTACCTGGATCTGCAACCTTGTCCGGATAAAGTAATGGCAGTGCCGCAGGACCTCGGCAGGGTCTTTGTGAACCTGTACACAAATGCTTTTTATACGCTCGGCGAGAAGATATTACAGTCCGCCGATGACTACCAGCCCTGCATCTGGCTAAGTAGTACCTGTGTGGACAATCGGGTTATTTTACGCGTTAAAGACAACGGCATGGGCATTCCCGCAAACATTGTACACAAAATTTTTCAGCCATTTTTTACGACCAAACCAACAGGTCAGGGAGCGGGTCTCGGCTTATCATTAAGCTACGATATTATTACGAAAGGCTACGGAGGGCAGTTGATTGTTGATACCCGGTGGGGAAAATTCACTGAGTTTTCGATCAGTATTCCTGTCTGATTACAGCACACACCACATTTAGTCAGTTTAACCTATGACCGCCAGAATTCTGGTTGTTGACGATGAACCTGATGTCGAACTTCTGCTGAAACAGGTGTTCCGCCATTTTATCGAAGAACAACACTACCACTTTTCATTTGTAAACAGCGGGCTCGAAGCCCTGGGCATTCTTAAGGCAGACAACCAGCTCATAGATGTATTGATGCTCGACATTAACATGCCGGACATTGACGGGCTCACGCTGCTGGATTACCTCGCCGGCTCCTCTTTTGACGGCATTACCATTATTGTATCGGCTTATGGCGACATGGACAATATCCGTACGGCCATGAACCGGGGGGCCTTTGATTTTATCCTGAAACCGATTCAGCTGACAGACCTGCAGGCAACACTCGACAAAGCCATTATTCAGGTCAGGGCCCAGCGGGAGTCGCAACGGATCAAAGTCCTCGAAGAACTGAAAACACGGTTCTTCTCGAACATTACCCATGAATTCCGGACGCCGCTGACCCTTATCATGACGCTGGCAAAAGACCTGTTAGACCGGCAGGATCTTACTAAATCGGTTCATCAGGATCTGATGTCGATACTCCGCAACAGCAACCATCTGCTGCGGCTGATTAATCAGCTGCTGGATCTGGCCAAGCTGGAAGCCAATAAAATGGGGATTTCGCTCCAGCAAAGCGATCTGCTTCAGTTTCTGGAACAGCTCGTCAACGGGTTCCGGGCACAGGCAAAACAACAATCCATGCTGCTGATAACGGATCTGCAGGTTAAAGGTATCTGGTTGTTCGACGCCGATAAGCTGGAAAAAATCATTTTAAATCTGGTATCGAACGCCTTAAAATTTACGGCTGAAGGCGGTACCGTAACCATTACAGCCACACCGTTCACCTCTGGCAGTTCACTCGAGTCACTGCCCAGCGTCGGCGTTGGCCCCAGCCAGCGGCAAGGCCTGCAACTGACTGTATCGGATACCGGCGTCGGGCTGACACAGGATCAGCAGGCCCACCTGTTCGACCGTTTCTACCAGGCAGACCCGTCCATGACCCGCGCCTATGAAGGCACCGGTATTGGTCTGGCGCTGGTTAAAGAGCTTTGTGATTTGTTAGGAGGCGAGATTACCGTGACCAGTAAGCCAGGGCAAGGAAGTGCGTTTTCGGTATGGCTGCCCATGGAGCCGCTGAACGAAGAACTAACCCCGATTCAGACGTCCGATGTGCTGTGGCCGCTGGCCGGTAACGCTCCTGCCGAAATGCATCAGCCGGCGCCGGTAATTCAGGTACAGGATCTGCCGGGCGAAAGTGAGGAAAGCCCGCTTATTCTGATCGTTGAAGACAATCAGGATCTGCGCATGTTTCTGGCCCGGGCATTGGGAAAACTGTACCGCGTTCTGACAGCCACCAACGGCAGGGAAGCCTGGGATATTATCACCCATGAACTACCGGAACTAATCATTTCGGATGTGATGATGCCGTTTATGAATGGCTTTGAACTGTGCCAGCGGGTCAAGCAAACGCCGGAAACAAGCCACATCGCAGTCATGCTCCTCACGGCTAAAGCCGGGCAGGACAGCCGGATTGACGGGCTGAATGCGGGCGCCAATGATTACCTCCCCAAACCGTTTCATACCGACGAACTGCGCCTGCGGGTCCGGAACCTGCTGACCTATCAGCAACAACTCCGGACGTTTTACCAGCAACTGTTCCGGCAGCCGGATTCGTCGCTGAATCAGTCACTGGGTACCGACGACTTTATGCAGCAGTTATACGCTGCCATTGATGACAACCTCGACAATGCCGAGCTGACCGTTGAAGTACTGGCCACGGCCGTATCGGTAAGCCAGCGGACCCTGCACCGGAAACTCCAGGCACTGATCGGTATGAACGCCAGTGACCTGATCCGGTCATACCGGTTAAAGCGTGCGGCTCAGATGCTGCGGGAAGGACAAAGCATTACGTCGGCCGCCTATGCCACCGGATTTGAAAATCTGGCTTATTTTTCAACGCGGTTCAAAGAATTGTATACAATGACCCCAACTGAGTACATTAAAAGCCGGTAAATCTTTGGCCAAAAAACAAAAGCAATTGTCCAAAAAACAAAAGCTGTATCCGTCAAAATATGCGATAATTGTAGCAGATTATGAGATGAACTTCGACGTGCGTTTAGGGAAGACCGGGCCAGACAGGTGTGTTTAACAGGTGACATTCTAACCAGAAGACTCTCATGATATAGAATGAAAGCAGATTCTACAATCAAAGCTTTCCAGCGAATAGCTTTCTAACTATATCCATTCTGCCATACATCGTAAAGGAAGTTGCAAAAAGGGCTTTGATGAAGCCCTTTTTACTTTATGGTGCAATGAGTAGTTTACCCATAACCTTGCGCGCCTGCATCTCCGTCAGGGCCTGTGCCGCCTGTTCCAGCGGATAAACCGCCTGAATGTGTGGTTTGATTTTACCGGTTTGCAGAAACTGAATAATTTCGGCCAGATTACGGGCGTTGTCTTTCGGCTGCCGCTCAGCAAACGCCCCCCAGAATACACCCACTACCGAGCAGCCTTTCAGTAAAGGCAGGTTCATCGGCAAGTCCGGTATTTTTCCCGCCGCGAATCCAACGACCAGATACCGCCCGTTCCAGTTCATAGACCGCAGCGCCGGATCGGCCAGCGCACCGCCGACAGGATCATACACCACATCGACGCCTTTGCCGCCGGTCAGTTCTTTCAGCCGGTTCCGCAGATCGTCTTCGCTGTAGTTAATGGTTTCATCGGCCCCATATTCACGGCAAAGGGCCAACTTTCCGGCGGTCGATGCAGCAGCGATAACTGTTGCTCCCATCAGTTTACCAAGCATAACAGCGGCCAGTCCGACCCCGCCGGCCGCGCCAAGCACCAGCAGGGTTTCGCCGGGTTGCAGCTGCGCGCGGTCTTTCAGGGCATGATACGATGTTCCGAACGTGTACAGCATTGACGCCGCCGTCTGAAAATCCAGCCCCGGCGGAATCGGAAACACCCGGCGGCTGTCAATTACCACGCCTTCGGCAAAACCACCCCAGCCGGTCAGCGCCAGTACGGCATCGCCCGGTTTCAGATGAGTGACGCCCTCCCCTACTGCCCTGATAACGCCCGCTACCTCACCGCCCGGCGAAAACGGGAACGGTGGTTTAAACTGGTATTTCCCGTCAATAATCAGCGTATCCGGAAAGTTGACACCGCAGGCTTTTACGGTGATCAGGACCTCATTCGCCGCCGGTACCGGCCAGTCAATATCATCAATCTGCAAGGTCTCCGGTCCGCCAAAGGACCGGCATAAAACAGCTTTCATATAGAATCGGGTTTAAGGCTTTCGTAAAACTATTTCTTAAATCAACACAAAAATATTTTAATTGTATGCTTGCATACTATTAACGATCTTATTTTATTTGTGACATAATTAGTATGCAAGCATAACAAACGACAAACCATGATTGCGACGGACAACAAAGCGTCTATCAAAGGCGGAGAATTTCTGATCAAAGAAACCGACGCTGCTCAGGTATTCATCCCGGAAGAGTTTACGGAAGAGCAGCAGATGATTGCGGCTACGTGCCGGGAGTTCCTGGAACGTGAGATCTGGCCGCGTCTGGAAGATATTGATAAAGCTAAATCACCGGAGCTGATTTCATCGCTGATGGATAAAGCCGGTGAACTGGGCCTGTTAGGCACCTCGGTGCCGGAAGAGTACGGCGGATTCGGCATGAGCTTCAACACCTCCATGCTGGTAGCCGAAGTAACAGGTGCCGGCCATTCGTTCTCGGTTGCCTTATCGGCACATACCGGTATCGGCACCCTGCCGATTGTGTATTATGGCAATGAAGAACAGAAAGCAAAATACCTGCCTAAACTGGCTTCCGGCGAATGGAAAGCAGCTTACTGCCTGACCGAACCGGATTCAGGTTCAGATGCCAATTCGGGTAAAACAAAAGCGGTTCTGTCGGAAGACGGGCAGCACTATATCCTCAACGGGCAGAAAATGTGGATAACCAACGGTGGTTTCGCTGATGTCTACATCGTATTTGCCAAGATTGAGGAAAACGGACAGACCGACAAGAACCTGTCGGCATTTATCGTAGAACGCTCTTTCGAGGGTATTACGATGAATGAACCTGAGCATAAAATGGGTATCAAGGGCTCAGACACCCGGCAGATTTTCTTCAACGACCTGAAAGTACCGGCCGAAAACCTGCTGTCGGAGCGCGGCAATGGCTTTAAGATTGCGGTTAACATCCTGAATATCGGCCGTATCAAACTCGGTGTTGCTGCTGTCGGCGGATCGAAAGAAGTCATTAACAACGCTATCCGGTATTCAAACGAGCGGAAACAGTTTAAAACGCCGATCTCGCAGTTTGGTGCCATCAAGCACAAGCTGGCCGAAATGGCGGTTAAAGTATACGCCTCCGAATCAGCATCATACCGCGCCGGTCAGAATATCGACGACCTGATCGAAGCCCTGAAGGCACAAGGTATGGCCGACGGCCCGGCGAAGCTGAAAGCGCTGGAACAGTTCGCCATTGAGTGTGCGATCATGAAGGTGCACGGTTCAGAAGCCCTTGATTACGTAGTTGATGAAGGTGTTCAGGTATATGGCGGTATGGGTTACTCAGCCGACGCGCCGATGGACCGCGCTTACCGCGACGCCCGCATCAACCGGATTTTCGAAGGTACCAACGAAATCAACCGCATGCTGGTAGTCGATATGATGCTGAAGCGTGCGATGAAGGGCGAGCTGGACCTGATGACACCGGCCATGGCTGTGTCAAAGGAAATCATGTCGATCCCGGACTTCGGCGCTGATGAAGAAGAAGGTTTGTTCATTGCCGAGAAGAAAGTGCTGCGGAACCTGAAAAAAGCAGCACTGATGGTGTCAGGAGCTGCCGTGCAGAAGTTTATGATGAAGCTCTCTGACGAACAGGAGATTCTGATGAACGTAGCCGATATGGCGATTGAAATTTACGCGGCCGAGTCGGTACTCCTGCGTGTTGAAAAAACAATTGGTCTGAAAGGAGAAGCCGCCATGAGTCTGCAGAAAGACCTGGCATTGGTTTACCTGCAGGAAGCCGTTGAAAAGGTCAATAACGCCGGCCGTGCTGCCATCACCTCGTTTGCCGAAGGCGACGAACTGCGTGTGATGCTGATGGGCCTGAAACGATTTACGAAAATTGAACCAATGAACCTGAAGGAGGCACGTCGCCGGATCGCCGATGCGATGATTGCCGAAAACAAGTACATTTTCTAGGCAATACAATCCAACAATACACAACCAACAATACACAACCAACATAACTAAAAGCCTAAAGCCGGTCCGAATTTCGGGCCGGCTTTTTTGTTTTCCGCAAACCCTGCTGACATAGGGCTGTCACTGCCTGATGTTATTTTTGTTATAGTCATTTATTAAACAACAAATACTAATGACATCTCAGATTTCCATCCCGTCAAATGCGCTCCGGATTCAGGAGAACGCTCCCGTTACTGCCCTCTGCTGCCGGACAATGGCGACCTTAAGTACATTGCACGATCAAACCGTTCCGCTCACCGAAAGGCTGTATGCGGAAGCCCATCGGCTTAACCTGACCATTGCAGGCCCTGTTAACTGGCTTTATACCGACGCAAACAATGACCCTAACCATGAATTTCAGCTTACCATTGCCCTTCCGATTCAGCAGCCGGGTCGTTTATCAGATCAGTTCACGTACGAAACCATCCGCTCCTTTCGCAGCGCGTCCTACCGCTTCAAGGGGCCTTGGGGGTGTCTTCCCGAGGTATACGATCTATTATTCGAGCAGTTTTATCAGCAGGGGTATACGTATGACGGGCGGGTGCGTGAGATTTACAGTTATGTTGATTTTGAGCATCCTGAGAAGTGTGTCACTGATATTCAGATTGGGATAGCCGATTAACGCGCTAACGCGCCTGTCCCTCATTTTTTTAAGAGCCTTTTTATACGGGGATGCCCTGTATAAAGAGGCTCTTATATTTGTCATGATTCGTACATTTACAGTCACGACAATCCTTTTCCCGCATGACAACATCTTCTTCCTTTTCCCGGCGTAATTTTCTGGCAGGTCTGGGGGCTTCGGCCTTAGCGCTGCCCGCCACGGGTTTCGCCAATTCCTTTGACAATGATCAGTATCTGGCTCAGCTGGCTGCTCAGAAACGCGAACTGTTCGGGCAGGACCGTAAGCTGGGTGTAGCGCTGGTAGGGCTGGGTAGTTATGCCACTAATCAGCTGGCACCCGGCCTGCAGCAGACCCAATACTGCCGGCTGGCGGGCATCGTCACCGGTACACCGGCAAAGGCCGAGCAATGGATGCAGAAATACAACATTCCGAAGCAGAACGTCTACGATTACAAAACCTTCGACCGCATTGCTGACAACCGCGATATTGACGTGGTGTATGTGGTGCTGCCAAACTCCATGCACGCCGAATACGTGATCCGCGCGGCGCAGGCAGGGAAACACGTCATCTGTGAAAAGCCGCTGGCCATTATGCCTAAGGAGTGTCAGGATATGATCGATGCCTGTAAAAAAGCAAACCGCCAGCTGGCCGTCGGCTACCGGCTGCATTATGAACCCTTTACGCGGGAAGTGATGCGACTCGGGCAGGAAAAGGTTTTCGGTAAGGTTAAGTTTGTGGAAGCCAGTGACGGGTTCCGCATCGGCGACCCGACGCAGTGGCGGCTGAAAAAAGCCCTGGCGGGCGGTGGTCCGCTGATGGACGTAGGTATTTACGCCATCCAGGGCGCGCGGTATGTGACCGGTCTTGAACCCATTTCGGTAACGGCGCAGTTCGGCCCTAAAACCGACCTCCAGAAGTTCAAAGAGGTGGAAGAGACCCTCTTCTGGCAGTTTCAGTTTCCGGGGGGTGTGGTCAGTAACTCGACAACGAGCTATGCGGCCGGCGTCGAACGGCTGTATGCTTCCTGCGAAAACGGCTGGTTTGAGTTGTCGCCGGCTTTCGGATACGGTCCGCTGAAAGGCCGCACCAGCAAAGGCCCTATTGAGCAGCCGGTCGTTCACCACCAGGCCAACCACATGGACAACATCTGTAAAGTGTTGCTGAACAATGAAACCTTGCCCGATCACATTACGGGTCAGGAAGGCTTACGCGATGTGCGGCTGATGCAGGCCATTTACCAGGCTGCCGAAACCGGACGCCGGATTGATCTGAAAGCCTAATGAAATGATAATCTGGCGGAAAGGAAATTTTTAATTTTCAAACAATTGTACCTTTCGACTAAACAATTAGTACCTTTGCCCCTGATTTGTTATCAATTTAATAATTAAATAATCCGAATCATGTCTGCATTGCTTGAAACCGCCAGTCTGTTAGCCGACCGGATCAACGCGTTAGAAGAATCTTCAACGCTGGCGATGACTAAAAAAGCACGCGAGCTGGCCGCACAGGGCCACAAAGTAATCAGTCTCAGCGTTGGCGAGCCTGATTTCAAAACACCCGCTCACATCTGTGAAGCAGCCAAGAAAGCCATCGACGACGGCTTCCACGGTTACTCTCCGGTAGCTGGTTACCCTGATCTCCGTAAAGCAATTGCAGACAAGTTTAAACGGGATAATAATATCGACTGGAAACCGGAAAATATCGTTGTGTCAACGGGTGCCAAGCACTCTCTGGCCAATGTGATTCAGGTGCTGGTTAACCCCGGCGACGAGGTGATCATTTTCTCACCATACTGGGTAAGCTACTCGGAAATGGTAAAACTGGCTGAAGGTAAATCAGTTGTGGTAGATGGCACCTTTGAAAACGACTTCAAGGTAACGCCGGAGCAATTCGAAGCCGCCATTACGGACCGGACGAAAGTGGTGATGTTTGCCTCGCCGAACAACCCGACCGGTTCGGTCTATTCAGAAGCAGAACTGCGTGCCATCGGCGAGGTAGTTGCCCGCCATGAGAACGTGTTTGTGCTGGCCGACGAAATCTACGAATACATCAACTTTACACCGGAAGGCCACTTCAGCATTGGTTCGATTCCGGCCATTGCCGACCGCGTAATCACCGTAAATGGTGTTGCCAAAGGCTTTGCCATGACCGGCTGGCGGATTGGTTTCATCGGTGCGGCGAAATGGATTGCCGACGGTGTGGAGAAATTACAGGGCCAGGTAACGTCAGGCACCAATTCGATTGCCCAGAAAGCGACCGTTGCGGCCCTGACCGGCGACATGCAGCCTACCTACGACATGGGCAAGGCATACGAACGTCGCCGTGATCTGGTGGTAAAACTGCTTCAGGACGTACCAGGCTTCAAGGTAAATGTACCGCAGGGGGCGTTCTACGCCTTCCCGGACGTAAGCTACTACTATGGCAAATCAGACGGCACAATAACCATCAACGATTCTGATGATTTCGTGGGCTGGCTGTTAAATTCAGTGTATGTATCGACAGTAGCCGGTTCCGGCTTCGGGGCACCTAACTGCATCCGGATCTCAACCGCCGCTGCCGACGAAGCACTGGCCGAAGCGATCCAGCGCATCAAAGACGCGGTAGCCACGCTGAAATAAACTTCGTTTGAAATCCCGACATCAGGACC
>NZ_CAMFHL010000141.1 GCF_945952095.1 uncultured Arsenicibacter sp.
TGCCAATCCTGTCAGCGGCCGAAATGACGGAGACCCTATCACCAATTCATCGGTTACGTCCGGAAGCATTACCCGAAGCAACTTCACCGGCAGTACGGAGACCTACAGCTATACCAATGACTACGCCAATTATAAAGGGCAGGTATGGGAAAATCTGTTCGGCTCATATTTCAGAGGAGAAACAGCTGAATTTGGCATAGTAATACGCGACCGGCAGGGAAACCCGATGTTTGTTAACTCACTTCCGGCTTTCACCTTTCCGGAGCAGTACGATGCCGGGCCAAACGGTGAGAAGGATTTCTATACCCTGACAAAGAAAAACGAAGCAACCGGATTGTATTCGATCAACCTGTTAGGGGTAATGATTTCAGGACTTCGGTTGCCGGCCGAAAACCTGTATGATCAGAACGGGATACTGAATGTATCAGGTTTTGAGATTGTACGCAAAAAGCGGAAGCCGATGATTGTTCATCAAGGCATTCTGGTACCAGGCTGTTTCGGGCCAAATTGTAAGGGCGACAAGGATCAGGAGGATAGTGTATGGCCATTACCATCGGCCAGCAACTTTTTTACGCTCCAGTCAGAAGGCCGGCCAGATTCCTTCCGTGGCCAATACGGCTACTACTGTTGGAACGGCGGCGGATTGACTGATATTTTCAACGGGCCTGATTCCCCCTACCCTACCTACTCAAAGCCTTACCATGGCTTTTATCATTCACCGGATGTATTGATTGAGGAGTCATTCCGGCAAATTCAGCCCGGCGATGTGCTGAAACACGTTGGGGTAGCCAGCGCCGCATTTGAAAAGTCAAAAAAAGGAAAGGAACTTACCTTACTGACCCGTCATTTTTACAACAAGGCGGTAGATACCTCAACCACTCAGTTTAACTGGCCGGCCTTTGCGAAGGCACACCGGCCGAACCTTGGCGAAGAAACGCGGCTAAAACTGGCAAAACTGCATTCAGGAGGGTTTAACGAGACATACAAGGAATACGACAAGGATGACCTGAACCAGCTGTTTGAAACCCAGACGCACGTTTATCTTGAAGCCCCATGGCCAGACCCGCAGAAAAAGTACAAAGACTATCCCTACAATGATGGTCTTTTACAGCGCAATGCCGTACTGTTTAAGTTTCTGGACTGGATCGCCGTTGATATTTACAAGTCAGAAGATGAACCCTGTTCGTACCGGATTGTAAACTATAAGCAACCAGTCCCGGCATCGGAGGATACAGAACCCTACATGACGACCGGCCATTTCCAGCCGTTATCGCTCTCTGTACTCAATCAGGCAAAAAAGATTGTCAGTTCTTCGGGCAAAATAACGCATTACGAATTTAATGAGGTTGAGGTCTGGGGCGGCAACTGCTATCCGGGCCTGTTTGATTTCACCCGCATTTATCCGTATTACAGTGACAATTGCGACAAACGGAAACGGAGCTGGCCGGATTATTCGACGAGCCATGTTGTCCCGATTGAAACAAAATACAATCTGGCATTACGGGCCGGCCGTAGTTTTGCAGCCAATGCAACCAAGCCGGAACAGACTGCCTGCACAGGTGAAGGCGATCAGTTTACCAACGGTATTTCATCGAAACAGCCTGAGCGGTGGGATTATAACCGGGCATTGCTGCAGGACCCCGACGCAATCAGCTATTTTGAGAAACCCCGCGACCTGAAGACAGTTTCCCGGCTTACAGACCAGTTTAGCTGGACCCCGAAAAAATCAGCCGGTCAGCTGGTCGATATGTGGCGTATCCGTCTGGCAGGCGACTATGGCAAGGTCGATGGCGAGCAGGGCGAGATAGTTGCTTTTCAGAAATCGAACTTTCAGGGCTTGTATTGCTGGCAGGAACGCGGGTTGTGCGTTTTGCCGATTGAAGCCGGCGAGTATCGTAATACGGATGCCGGTACCATCAATATTCAGTCGGGAGCCGTCTTTCACAAACCGCTATACATTTCACGCCAGTACGGCTGCCAGCACAGGAGTTCCGTTTGGTTTATTGACGGACAGATGGGTGCCTGGGATGCCATTATGGGCGTGTTCCTGCGACACTCACAGGCAGGCCTTGATCAGATCAGTAAGTCTGAAAGTATCAATGATCTGGTGCAGGCATTCACATTGCCGGTGTCTGCAGCTGATAATGCCGCCATAAGAGGCTATCAGGCTACCGTAGGTACCGACTACGAAAATGGTGAGGTATTGATCACCATCCGCAACCGCAGGAGCGAAACGCATACGTTTGTGTATAGCGTTTCCAACAGCCTGTTCAGCGGATTCTATGACATTTCTCCTATGCGCTACGGCAATCGTGGCAGGACCATGTACTCTGTACGTCCGGATATACCGTATATGCTGTATACACATAATCGCGGCCGGTATGGTGAGTGGTATGACCGGTTCTACCCGACGATATTGCTTTTTGTAGTCAATCCGTATGCGTCGACGAATAAAACCTTTGATAACGCAAGGATTAATCTGCCCGATGTATGGCAATCGATTAGCCGGATTGAAGCATGGACTCCCAACGGCGGCCCTGAGCAATATCATTCGCTGACACCATTGACAGATGACCGGTTCCGGTTCTGGCAGAACACACTGAACTTCCCGTTGCACGAGTGGGACTGGAACGGAGTAAAAGAACGGCTGGAAGATCATTACGCCTATATCCGGCTGACTATCGGCAATACGGTATCAAATGTTCAGGTACCGATTACCGGCTTTACAACCCTGTACCGGGTAAAGCAATAAGCCACAACAGAATAGCGGTTTGTGAGTAATTATACTATAACTCATAAACGATATGCTATTTGACACATTACAACAGCAAGATCAGATGTCCCGCGATCCAAGGTTCGGTCGCGGGAATCTGTTTTTCAAAGGCAATGGAGAAGCTACGTTTCTTGGCACTTTTGGCAATATCGCAAGTCATGCTCTGGGAGGTCCGATGCTGGGGAGTCTATTTCAGCAGGGATTCAATCAGCTGGCTATGAACGGGCTGGAAGGCAAGGATACTATTGCTAATGCCCAAAAATCTACGGACAAGATGATACAGAACGGCCAGATGGTCGACAGTATTATCAAGCCAATTGTGGAAACAGCCGTTAATGTTTTTGCGCCGGGTGCAGGCGCTATGGCTAAAATGGCCAATGGTGGTGCATCCAGTGCAGCAAAGAAATTCGTTAAATCACCTCCTCCTATCTTAGCTACGCCTTCGGTATTACCTCCTTTGCCGGCAGCGGACAATGCGGTACAGACAACGATTCCACTCAATCCGATCTGGAACATGGGCAGTGGTATGGCCAATCCATATCAACAGCCTTTGTTTTTTGCATCGGGCGGCTTTGCCTTAAAGTTTGCAGAAGAAAGAAAGAAACAGGGAGCAGGTGGCATTTTCAATTACAATGGGAAAGCCTACACGACAAACTTCAAAGAAGAAGAAAAGCCGCAGAACAGCGGAGTACTGCCCCGTTTTTCGGGCAACATCAATGACCTCAACATTCCGGGTATCAAAGAACGTATTGGCGCGGTCGAGTCTAACAATAACTACAATGCCGTCAATCCTAACACTGGAGCACTTGGTAAATACCAGTTCCTGCCGGGTACGCTACGTGATTACGGGGTCAGGCCGGCCGAATTTCTGAAAAACCCTGCGTTGCAGGAACGTGTAATGGAGACACACATTCAACGGAAACTACCGGCCGCAATGGCCATGTTCAGCCGGTATGGCGGGATGAATAATCTGTCACCGGTCGACTATATCCTTGGCATACATTTCAAAGGTCAGCGCGGCTTTGAGCGGGAACTGAAAAACGGCAGCCTTAACAAGGCTACCAATATCAATCCGTCGACCAATGAGTACATTGCCCGAAGCTATCAGCGTACTGCAGATGCCGGTGATACGATGGAGTTTAAATTTGGCGGTCTGGCATTCCGGGTACAAAAACCGGCCGACTATACCATCTATCCCAAAGGTTCAAAAAAAGAAGATCTTACCATGATTGACGAGTCGACAGGTAAGCTCTTTGGGCGTATGCGGATTGGTGAGTACATCATGCCCCAGGACAAATCCCTTGCAGCCGGTGCCGTTATGGAAATGGATATTCCCCGAAGCGAAAAGGTAAATGCCCTTGGGCATATGATGTATCAGCAGCTGGAAGAAAAACCATTGGGACTGCCCATTCAGGTGTTTGCCGATGGCGGTTTGCCAAAACGAAAACCGCAAGCCTACGGTGATCTGGTACTGAAACAATTCAAAGAGCATAATGAACGCATTGTTGATTATTGGGAAAAGGAAAGTCAGAAAACAGCATTCACCGACAAACAACGTGCCCGTATTGCAGAAGCAAAACGCATGGTAAGCACAGCAAAAGAGAATCTTGCTGCAATCGGACGGGGCGAAATCGGGTACAGTACAACTGACTACGACAATCTTGATGGGCTGAAAAACTTTAAAACCGGCCGTTTTTTCAATTTCAAGAAATTCCGGGAGTCGGGTGCCTATGATGATGAAAGAGGTTTTCACACGCTGAATACCTTTACGGTTGGCGATCAGAATGCGTATGCCGGTAGCTTTGATTTAGGCAGTTCTGCTAAAGCTGCAGCAACCGACATTGGTAAAAAAGCCAATGCGGCCGGACTGCAGACTACCTACAGTGCCGCAATGAATAAGCCGGATACAACTAAGCCTGCACAAACAGACGGTAGTTCTGTGCCGGGCCCCACTATTCCGCCTGCCGGTTCTGCACCCTTAAATACCAACCCGTCAGGCAGCGGCCGTGGGCGTCAGCCGGGCCCCGCTATGCCTGCAGCAACCGGCAGCTATACTATTCAGCCCGGCGATACACTGGTGAAAATTTCGCAGAAGACAGGTGTACCGCTGATTGATCTTGCCAACTGGAACGGTATTGCCAACTTTAATAAAATTGATGCAGGCCAAACTCTGTCACTGACACCACCGGCAATGGGTAGTCTGGGGGTAAAGGATAACGGAAATCTTAAACCGGTTGGCATAACCAACAACCTGAAAGATGCTCTAACGACACGAGGGCCGCAAATTGCCGGGCAGGTACCAGCGGCTAATGCACCGGCACCGCAAACAGGCAACGAAACCAATGTCAGCTGGCAACAGATGATGGGCCTTGGTATGGATTTAGGTAAAATGCTGTATGGCGCAACGCTGGCAAGCCGGCCGATTAATGAGCCGACCATCCCGCAACGCTGGCTGAATTATGTCGGTGAAGTTTCCGAGCGGAAAAATACGGGACTCAATCCTCAGCAAATGGCTTTAGGCTCAAACATGATTGCCAACAATTACCGGCAGGGCGTCAATTCGCTGACTATGGCCGCAGGCGGCGGGGCTAATCCGGGTACCGTTCTGGCAGGTCTCTCTAACTTAGGACTGCAACGTGGTCAGCAGACTCAGAACCTTCTGGCAATGGACGCAGCGGCCCGTCAGCAGAACTTTGCGCAGTATGGACAGGTAACCGGCCAGACATCGGCCATGGAGCAGGCACTGGAGCAGGATAAGATTGGCCGCCAGATGGAAAACCGTCAGGTTGGCATGGGGCTGGTATCATCTGGTATGCAGAATATTACCAGTGCAGCTACCTATTACCAGAATCAACCGTTGTGGAATAAGGTGATGCAATCGCAGGTGGACCGTGAGCAGGAAGCCACTGACGCACTGAAAGCTATGAGAACGTACTACAGTAATGCTGTTGCTCCAAAATAGTTAACATAAACTAATTTTTAACTACTTTTAGCTATCAATTTTGCTATGGTACCACGCGGAAATACAGCGGTAATTGCGGCTGCAACCCAGCCGACAAATAACTGGAGTCAGCTGATGGCTGCAAGGCAGGAAGCCTTGCAGCTACAGTCTATGATTACCCAGCAGAAGGAACTGGAGCTGACTCAGGAACAGCAGGCAGGAGCCCAGCTGCAGAATTACCTGCAGCAGGTCAAAAGCCTTCCCTTCATCGGAGCCGATGTCTCAAAGCTGAAAGATTACGTACGGAAAAACATTGAACAGCCTGTTTATAACCGGCTGAAAGAGTATGGCGGAAGTCTCCGGAAATGGATGGGAACCGAAGGAGCGGCATTCATGCAGAATGCCAATTCGGCACTTCTGCAATCCGATATGTACAAACGGGCTGACCAGAACCGGCTTTCGGTTGAGCAGGCGCGGGAAGCTATCAAAAAAGGCGAAGTCCTGATTGGCGGACAGCTGGAGGGGACTAACAACTATATGCCCGGGGAGGCCATGCTCAGTGATTTTCTGAGCGGCAAGCGGGAGGTCTTCGACTTTCACGGCTCTTACAAGCAGGAGGATGACATGAAAACGTTGCGGGAAACCTATGCCCCCGGCAAAATGCCATGGGATATAGTTGCCGTTCCGGAAGCCCAGAAACTGAATTTCCTGATTGACACCCATGGGCGGGAAAAAGGAATGGATAAGTACTACCGTCAGCACATGGGTACACAGGTCCTTTACAAATACGATCCCCTCAACAAGGCACAGGAATTCGAGTGGAAAGCCGAAGATCAGGCTATGCAGAGACAACGGCATGGTCTGGCTATGCAGCTGGGCAATCAGCAGTTAGGGCTAAATCAACTTCGGGCAGAGAAACTGAAGAATGACCTTACCGGCAAAAGTGATAGTAGCCAGGCGAGTCTTTGGGAGCAAATGCGTAATGAAGCTACCAATGAATTTAACATTGCTGTTGGCGGCGACCCCAACAATGTATTACCGCTATACGGTATGACCGTTGCCAAAGGCGATAAACTGTTTGCGGACGAACTTGGTCTTCAGCGCATTAATGATAAAGACGGTGGCTTTTCAATAAGCGGGCTCAAAAAGGCGCTCACTGATAAAGGCGACATCTTTGATCTGAGCAACATAAAGGGCAGGGTTATCGGTATTGCCCCGAAGCTGTACTACAACGCCAGAGAAGCTGGTCCGGACGGAAGTTTCCCGAATGGTCAGACCGGATATGCGCGGGTTACTGTCAAGTTCAACAATCCCTATGAAGCCGAAAAGCTGGGTCTCTATGACCCTAACCGCGTATTCGGCGGCACGGGCAGCACCAGTATGTTTGATATGCAGACCGGAAAAGGAACCGGCATTTATGACCCCGATACCCAGACGGCCACGTTTACGGTCCCATTCCCTGTAACCAAAACACTGGCCAGTAAAATCGTCGGTACCAACACGACCAAAAAGCTGGGAGCCGACGAATATACCAGCGATGATATTTTTCAATTACCTCCAAATCTATAATGAGAAATTTCACAAACCGGCATCTGTCATTTGCCGAAACGACGGGACTGACCGAAATGCCTGGCGGCAAATTCATTGCCGAGCGCATATCTGATATTCAGATACACCAGTCCATTCAAAAAGAAGAACGCCCGTTGCGATGCCGTTTCCGGCTTGAACTGACAGGCGTAGAGGACGGCATTAATGTCTACCGGTCGATCATGATTGGTGTTGACCCCATTCCCGAAGGCGAAGACAAGCTGATTGTATCACGGCAATATGCCGATGCCGCCCGGCAATTCTGCCTTAACACAAGTCGATTGCGCGTCGTTTCGGGGGCTATCTATGCACAGGGCTACTCATTACCGGTAGCGTGTTCTTCATTGACAGTTCCGGAACAATGCCTGTACTACGATATGCCGGAAGTGTTTGTTGGCACCTCCGCCGACATCTACGAAATCCGATCAAATAACAGCCTGCTTACCTAGTTATGAACACAAAACCAAGTCAACCTGTACCTGAATCCCCTGACCTCTACCCCGGCATAAGCACGTTTCAGTTTGACCCCAAAGTCACATCGGCACTGAAGGCAAACGGAATCAATGTAACAGAACAGCAGCAGGCGTTTGAGAAGGCGATAGCGACCGGCGATAATGCCAGAAAAGCTGAATTACTGCAACAGTTTGTCGGTTGGACAGATGGTGTCAGAGGGGGAAATCTGGGACGGAACTGGCTTGACTCACATCGGAAAAAAGGAGCCGAAGAAATCACCCGCGTTAACGATTCAGTTGGCGCGGGTCAGGCTTTTTATGGGCAGATCAAAAACGGTCTGCTTGATATAGGTGTTGGTCTTGCCGATATAGCCGTTGCCGGATACGAAGGAGCTAAAGCGCTCAAAAACGGCCAGGCCGATATTGCCGGCTGGGAAAAAACGAACAAGGGTATTGAGGATTTTTTCAGTGGTCTGCAAACCTATGTGAGTGCCGACTATCAGAAACCGCTGGCCAGCTACTCAAAGGAAACCGGTCTCGACATTGACCTGAATTTCAAGTCGGCCGTAGGTACGCTGGGCAGCCTTATATCGTATGTTCTGCCCGGTCTGGGTATGGCCAAAGGACTGGCCATGGCCGGTAATGTTGCCAAACTTGCCAACGCCGGTAAAATTCTGACCGGTGCGACCGGCCTTACCAGTTTCCTGCAAACCCTTCCGATATACCAGCGGGAAGCGTTGCAATCGGGCTACAACATTGCCGACGCCACAAAGTTTGCGATACCCGTTGCGGCCGTCGTCTCAGCAATCGAAACCTTTAACGTTCCGGGCCTGTCAAAGGCGCTGGGGATTGGTGAGGATGCCGCCAAAGGAGTAATCCGCGAAGTCACACAACAGGAAGTAGGAGCCGCACTGAAAGGACTGGCCGGAAAGGAACTCACACAGGAGTCTTTCATAGAAGCTGCCCGGCAGGCGGCAAAGGGTACGTTAGGGCTTATCACCCGAACCGACGAACTGAAAGGTTTTGCCAGGCTGATGCAGTCTGCACCGGTTCGGCGGGTTGGCCGTGGGTTCGTCGAACAAGGCGTTACCGAAGGCGGCGAGGAGCTTTTCCAGAGCCTTGTTGAAAATGCCAGTAAGGATATTTTCGACAACATAATGAAGCATGACAGTACCGGCCGGTTTGAAGATAAAGACTGGAAGGGTTATGCTTTTGATGCCATTTACGGTACTATTCTGGGTGGCCTTATGGGTACCGGTATGGGAGTACTGGCTCAATCGAAGCAGTTTGATCCTACTGTATTCGGCTACGTAGGTACCGATGTACGGCAATCACTTCGTAAGGGTGTCGGATTTGACCAGTTGCTCGACAGCAATCCTCAGAACAGTAACCGGCTGAAGGTCTTTGCTGCACTCGACAACGCACTTAAAACAAACGCAATCAGCGAAGATGAACATAAGGAAATGGTCGGCAAAGTTGGCCGGATGGCCGAAATTGCCAGGGATTTTGCGAACATCGACGGGTTCACGGACAGTGACCGGTTTGTTATGTTCAAAGTGGCTGATTCCCGTAATAACACGGCTGAGTCAGGTAAAGGTATTCAGGCTCTCAAACAGCAATATCAGCAGATTGACAGCCAGCTCCAGTCAGGGCAACTTAGTCTTGGAGAGCAAATCAAGGCAGAACTCCAAAAAAACACATTGCTGCAGCAACTTGGCGGCATCGTCGACACACCGCAGGGCTCAATGTTTGCAGAGGAACTGCGCCAGACAAACAAAGCCCAGGAACTCGAATCTTTAGTTGGCCAGACACTACAGCAGTATACGGCTCCGGAAACCCGCGCAAAAGTCAAAGACTGGTTCAATGATAAGTTAAGCCAGTGGCAGTCGCAGTATAGCGGCAATGTACGTTACAAAAACGACTTTAAGCCGACTCAGCAGCTGACAGACCCCGTTACGGGCGGTATGCTGGTTACGGATAAAGACAAACGTATTTTCCGGCGCGTTGAGCGGAAAGGCGGTGAGCTGGTTACACCTTACAGCGTCGACGAAAAGGGTAATTTCGTGCCGTCTCAGCGGCAACCGATTGAAGACAATTACGATCAGACGCTGGAAACAGCGGACGAACACATTGCGATTCGGGATGCACTCGACGATTCGGCAAGTCCGGTCACCTCAGAAGGATATACCCAACCGGATAACAGCACCGAAGCAAACCTGCTACGCGATGGTGAAGATATTGCCATGCGGCTGGAAGCAAGCCCTATCCGGACCAAAAAGGATGGTACGGCCGCAGCCGGCTTATCGGCCGACGTACAGCAACTGGTAAACGAAGCTACCGCATTCCTCAACAGCAGTACTCCGCTTGCCGGCATCCCTAAGTATGCCCCGTCGTACGATGCTATTGCCCTGCGTATTCAGCAGGCCCTGGCACCGTTGAATCCTCAGCAGCAAGCTGAACCGGAGCCTATTGGCGGTGATCAGCCGTTAGGTGATCAGAAAGGGGCGCAACCGGCTGACGGCGAGTTTGATGATATTTTAAATGGCCCAAGCGCGGCCGAGAAAAACGATGCCAAGAAAACCACAAATCCTGTCACCGGCCCAACTACAAACGCTGCCGGAAAGTCACGTAATGTCAAATCTGATTACACTGAAGAATCACAACTACAGGCAGCTATTGAATCTGCAGCAGAAGTGGCGGAGCAAAGTGGAGAAGAACCCGACGAGTCCGATGTCAATGCAGCTGCAGAACTTGTTGACGAGCTTAGAAAAGGAAACGGCAATGCGGTACAAGGGGATTCAGCAGACGGAAAAGCAGCTGACGGCTCAGAACCCGCTTCTAAAAGCAACAATGCAGGCAGAGAGAAGAAACAGAAGCTGAAAGAGGTATGGCCGTCGATCAGTCCCGATGATCAGGTAAGAGCGGTAGAGCTGGCAAAATCCTATCTGTCAGATGTTCGGAATCCGGAAGACTTTACAATGCAAGAGTGGAAAATCTACCAATGGAATGGCGGCAACGGAACTTTTAGTGTGAAAAGAAAAAGTTTTATTGATAGCTCTGATAAAGATAATGTCACATTATCAATTGCTAAGACTTTTTTTGACAATGATAATGGACTTGGTATAGATGAAATTGCAGAAGATGCCGGCGTATCAGAACAGGATGTTGTTGATTTTATCCTCAACTTTCCCAGAGGTGAAGAATCAGTGCGGTCGTATATCCGTAAACGATACAATGATACATTCCAGTCCATTACAACAAAACAACTCACTGAATCTACTGCAAAGTCGGTTGTCGGTTTAGCGGGTGAAGAAATGCCGGATATGGCAGCCGTAGCCGATGAAATTTCGCAGAGCGACTTTGATTTGGCACGGCAGGCTTTCGATAGTATGTCGGAGGATGATCAGCTATTGACTGCACAGCTGTTTGAAAGCTATCAGAACCAGTATGGCGACACATGGCTGGAAAAGCTGATGGAGGATGAAATGAACAGCGAGGGTGATTTTGCCCTGGTTGAGTTGCCCGATGGCGCAAGACAGGCCTTGCGGGATGCTTTTGCGTTGTTGTCGGAGCAACAACGTGATGAATTAATGTCTTACTTTGAGGAACAATTACCAAATGCAGCATATGAGCCAATCCCGGAAATTGACGACCCAGCAAAAGGACTCAGTAATGAAAGGTCTGGCAGCACTGATAGCAGCCAACAAAACCAAGAGCAATCCCAACCGGAGCGACCAGCTCCAGATGTTATTGCAGGCGCGGCAGAAGCTATCCAGCGCGAAGCAGACACTCTCTCAGATCAGTCCGGAGGAGACGCCGCCAACGGAGTAGATCAGGGCGTAGTATCTACCTTAATTGAACTCGTCGAAAAGGCTATCGACGAAACCGACCGGCAGATTAACAGCCTTGCTGCATCTGACCCTTTTACCCAGACGGCCACACCGGAACTGGATGCTGATATTGCAACTCTCCAGCTGAGAGTTGACAAGTTACAGGCGGAAAACAAAAAGCTATCTAAGCAGGTCAGTAACCGTACTGCTACCGGTGATATATTCCAGAGCGAATTAGATCGTCTTGCCAATTCTCCTGTACAGCAGGCGGCTAAAAAATGGGGATTACCGGCACAGTACGGCGCTCAGTATATTGACCGGATCAATACTATCCTCTCTGCACAGGGCATATCCAATAGTCAGGTTGAATCAATAATTTCAAAACTAGCGGCCGGCCCGTTGACCTATGATCAGCTGGTTACTGATTTTGGCATAAACCCGAATTCCGTAGCCGGTTCGGAGGCAATGTCATTTCTGATGGACAGGAATAATGACAAGACCTTATCCGGCATCCTGAGTGCTGCACTTGATGTAAAGAAAACACCGGCCAGACAGCCTGATATGTTTGCCGGTCAGGATACAGGCCTTGCCGCCGAAGATACCGCCAAAAGGCAAATCAGCGAGAATAACAAGCGGATTGACACCATCAAAGACACAATCCGTAAACTGCAGGACCAAAAGGTAAAAGCCATTGAGCAGGCCAGAGAGAATCAGCAGGCAGACTTATTTGATGCCGGGCCCGCTGTTACACCGGAGCCGGTACCGGCGGCCCAGCCATTGACCCGCGAACAGGAGCTTGCCCGGCAAAAGGCTGAACTTGCCGCCAGACTCAAAGGCATTATGAAGGGAATGCAGGGAACGCTGAATGCAAATCCGTTCCTGAATCCTGAATTTCTGTCAGTCGGTGCACAGTACCTGGCAATTTCCTTTGAGCAGGGTGTTTACAAGTTCGTCAATGTTGTCCGTGATTTCGTCGGATTACAGGGGCAAATTAATGAGTTTGAATTAACCGCCCTGAAAACTGCTTACAGCGCCTATCAGGCCAACGTCGACGATCAGACGCTGGCTCAGATGGACGATATTGCCACTATCCGGAAAACTACACTGGAGGAGGTTAATTCGCCGGCACCGGAACAGATTGCAGAACAACCGGTACCCGAACCGGAAACCACCGCCGAACCTGCACCGCAGACTGAACCTGAATCTGTCCCGTCCGATCCGGAACTGGCTACCCTTGGTAATACGCCTGAGCCTTTACAAACCGATGAAGCCACCGACGCTATCGAACAATTCTTCGGGCCGTTTAAGGGTAAGGCCTTTGTGAACACTACCGAACAGGGGATGCCTAAGCTGATTGAGGTTGACAATGCCGAGGCCGTTAATATCGGCCAGCCGGCCGATCTCCCTATGTATGTAGCGCCAATCGGTCTGAATGGAAGCTGGCAGATATTTGACGGCATTTCGGGTAGTAAAGTCGCCGAGGGACCCGATAAAGAGCAGGCACTATCATTGGGTAAGCAATTAGTAGAGAAACATGGCGATCTGATGCCTAAATTAGTTAGAGACAATCAACGAAAAATTGCACAACTTGCAATTCAACTCAATTTATTCCAGACTCAGCCAGAACCAATAATCAATGGAAATCAAGGGACAAATGAGTCTGTTCAGTCCGGAGGAATCAGTAATTCCGGCAATACTGTCAGACCAAAATCAGTTTCAGGACGCAGCCGCAATCGCAGTCGTACGCCATCTGGCGGCTTATCACCCGGCTTATTTGCTGGAAATGGAGCGGAAGAAAACACTGGCGGATTATCTCAGACAGAAGGCACAGGCGGCGTGGAGTCTGGCCCAATCAATGATGAAAGACAGCCGGCATCCGGTGGGCTCGATAATGGAAATAATCTGGGAGACAATGCTGGCACCATCGGAGCCGGAACTACCGGTGAAACCACTGCCGGCAGCGAAAACCGACCAGATAATAAGCCAGCTGAACCTGCGCTAGAAGACACTACCGAGGCCAATAAAGACAACTTTGTCATTACGCCGGAAACCGTTCTGGTACCCAAAGGTGAAGTAGGTAAGATCAAGGCCAATATCGAAGCGATCCGTACGGTAAAGGAAATTAAAGAAGCCGGCCGGCCGGCGACACCGGAAGAAAAAGCAAGACTGGCACAGTATGTCGGCTGGGGCGGGCTGGCTACAGTGCTTAACACGGCCCGTTATGATGCCTGGAAGGCCAACGAAAGCTATCGGAAGTATGGCTATAAAGATAGTGTTGACGAAAAAGCCGACAACTGGTATAAGAAATACGGCCGGTATTACGAGGAAATTAAGGAACTCCTGACGCCGGAAGAATTCCGGGCGGCACAGGCATCGACCCTGAGTGCCTATTATACAGACCGGCCGGTTATTCAGGCGATCTGGAAAGCCCTGGAGCGGATGGGATTCAAAGGCGGGAAGGTACTGGAGCCATCGGGCGGGATCGGTCATTTCTTTGGTCTGATGCCGGAGAACCTCAAAAACAAATCACAGTTGTCAGGCGTCGAAAAGGATGCCATTTCAGGGGAAATCTTCGCTCTGCTGTATCCGGGTGCAAATGTGCGGATATCAGGATTTGAACAGGCACAGTATCCGAACAATACACTTGATCTGGTTATATCGAACGTTCCTTTCGGTGATTTTCAGGTATTCGACTCCAGAAACAAGGATATTGCCAAATTCAAAATCCATAACTATTTCATTGCGCGGACAGCACGGCTACTTCGTCCGGGCGGCATGGCTGCCATTGTTACCACATCCGGTACCATGGACGCCAAAGGTGAGGAGGTGCGCAAATGGCTCAACCGTAACGGTATGGACCTTGTATCGGCTATTCGTCTGCCATCATCGGCTTTTGAAGAAAGTGCCGGCACGGAAGTGACTACCGATATTCTGTTCCTGCAGAAACGTACCGGCGTCGGCTCTGCTTTTCCGGCAAACAAATTCCTCAACTCTGTTACGGTCCGGACCCGCGAAGTAGCGGCACAGGAGGAGGATGCTAAAGGCAAACTTGTTGATACGGTTGTAACGCAATCGATCAGCATAAATGAGTATTACGTCAATCACCCGGAGCATATGCTGGGTGAAATGAAGTTTGCCGATGAAGTCAATAAAGGCGGGTTGTATCGTGGCGATAGCCAGACATTGTATTCGGAGAACCCGTCAGAAGTTCCGGCCCGGCTGGAATCACTGATTGAAGCCCTTCCGGAATCAGTCTATGATTATTCGCAGACGGCAGAACCATCGCAGACAACAAAGGCCCCCAAAGGCCGCATGAAGATCACCGGTGATAAAATCACCATTACCAATGAGTATGGTGATACTGAAATAAAGGTTGACGGTGAGCTTAAAATCAACGGTAAGAAGACAACTCAGGCCGAAGTCCTTAAACAGTACGCCGACCTTAAAAACTCATATTTCGCTCTGCAGGAGGCCGAACGCGCTAATAAGTCTGATGACTGGATCGACGCCTATCGCCGTGACCTGAATACGGAGTATGACAGTTTTGTTGAGCGGTACGGGCGGCTTAACAAAAACAATAAACTTGGTTTCATTGACGAGATTGACCTTGAATTTCCGACTGTTCAGGCACTGGAAAACATTACGACTGTTCAGGTTCCGGGCGGTCGGAAACAGTTTGAGATAACCAAGGCTGCAATTTTCAATGAACGGGTTTACCGGCCGGTCGAAATACCGCAACGTGCAGAAACCGCAGCGGACGCTATCCGTATTTCTCAGTCATTTTACGGAAAGTTACGGCCGGAAGTGGTCGCCAAACTGCTGGGCGTACCGAGAACCGACATCGAACAGCGGCTGGTCGACGAAGGGCTGGCATACATTGACCCCGTAGACGGCCGGCTGACCGAACGTAGCGAATACCTGTCAGGTAATGTTCGTGAGAAATACGAACAGGCTGTAGAAGCCGCTAAAACTGACCCGTCATTACAGCGGAATGCTGATGATCTGGAAAGGGTTCTTCCAAAGACAGTGCCTGTGTCTATGATTTCATTGAAGCTGGGCTCTACCTGGATTCCAATGAGCGTTACTAAGGCATGGATTGCCCGCACAACCGGCGTAGACAACCTGAAGTTTGAGTACAACGATAAGACCAGGGAATATACGCTGATGTACTCAAAAAGCTGGGCTCCGGAAAATGAGTCGTTAGGTACAGCCAAACGGACAGCCATGGACCTGATTGAGATTGCTCTTAACAACAAGACGCTTTCAATTTCAAAGGTAGTTACGGATAATGACGGCAAAGAGCGTACAGTTAAAGATGTAGAAGCCACGGCCGAAGCTCAAATGGCCCTTGATAATCTAAATCAACTATTTATTGATTATGCAAAGGATAATCATGCCAAAGAGATTGAGGAGGAGTATAACAAACGATTTAACTCACACGTATTCCGGGAACAGGAATTGCCTTCATTTACGCAATATCCGGGTGCCAGCGGTAAAACCCTGCGCGTACACCAGACCAAGGCTGTAGAGCGGCTGAAACAACAGGACGTTCTGCTGGCGCATGGTGTGGGTACCGGAAAGACCCTGACTATGATTACCGGCGCTACGGAGCTGAAACGGCTGGGTATCGCCAATAAACCATTGGTTGTTGTACAAAACTCTACCATCGGACAGTTTGCCGCTGCATGGCGGGAACAGTACCCATGGGCCAATATTTTCGTCGCAGAAGAATCTGACACGACAGCGGCCAACCGTCGCCGGTTCCTGCAGCGGATTGCAACAAACAACTTCGATGGTATTATCATACCGCAGTCATTCCTGCCGTTAATGCCGGATGATCCTATCCGTGAAGAACTGTATATCCGCGAAGAAATTGAAAAGGTCAATGCTGCCATTGCCCAGGCAAAGGCCGAAAAAGCTGCGAAATCATCACGCGATAAACGGGCCGGCCGCAGTGCAGCACAGAGCGATCTGATTAAGCGGAAAAAGCTACTGGAAGAAAAGCTCCAGACTAAACTACAGAAACAGGCCGACCGCAAAAAAGACGACATTCTGACCTTTGAGAAACTTGGTATCGATGCCGTATTCCTGGACGAAGCTCATGCTTATAAACGCCTTGGTTTTTATACAAACCAAAGCAACGTGCGCGGAATTGATACGGCCGGTTCTGATCAGGCCTTATCGGCTATGCTCAAAATCCGGACAGTACAGGCGATGAATGGCAGGGTTGTGCTGGCAACCGGTACACCGATCAGCAATACCATGGCCGAAGCCTGGACTATGCTGCGCTATGTGGCTCCGGATACGCTCGACGAAATGCGGATTTCTACGTTTGACGAATTTGCCTCCTCATTCGGTTCGGTCGAACCATCGTTTGAACTGACGACGACCGGCAATTTCAAAACGGTCAACCGGTTTGCCAAATTTACCAACGTTCCGGAACTCTCACGGATTTTCCGGAACCATGCTGACGTAATCCTGAATGACGATGTGAAAGAGTTTAAGCAGGATAATACATTGCCTAAACTCAAAGAACAGACGTATACGACCAAAAATGAGGAAGATGGTACCGAGTCGGAAATTACAGAGCCCGGCTTTACCCGTATCATTTTGCCCCAGACCGATGGTGTATCTGATGTGCTGGATTTGATCAAAGAGGAAATCCGGGCATTTGAAGAAATGGAAGGCGATGAGAAAAAGAAGAACAAGCATATTCCGCTGGTTGCATTCGGAAAAGCCAAAAAGGCTACACTTGATCTTCGCTTACTTTCGGCATCAAACCCCGACGAACCCGGTTCAAAGGCCAATGCAGCGGTCGAGAATGTATTCCGGATCTGGCAGCAAAGTGCAGCTTACAAAGGCACACAGATGGTTTTTGCTGATCTGTTCCAGAGTCCGGACGTAAAAAGCCGGTATCTCGATGAAGAAGGTTTGATTGAGAATCCTGATTATGGCAAAAAACGGTTCAACCTGTTTGAAGACATCCGGCAGAAACTCATTGCCAAAGGTATTCCGGCCGAACAGATTGCCGTTGTACCCGAGGATAAGGAAAAACGGAAGCCGGTATTTGACATGGTTAGTAAAGGCGATATCCGGGTATTGCTTGGCACATCGGAGCGGATGGGTGT
>NZ_CAMFHL010000142.1 GCF_945952095.1 uncultured Arsenicibacter sp.
CAAGGAGATCTCCGAAGCCCGTGGCTGGGACCGGCAGGACAACTACCGACTTCGCTTTCAGCTGTTTACCGAAAACAGCCATTACAGCGAGCAGGCCACTCCGGGGTCCTTTACCTGGGGCGGAATGTACTGTTCCGAATACACCATTGATCCTAAAGAAAACCTGATCATGCTGGTATTCACCAACGTACACCCCTACGCCCATTACGGCGACTTTGTCCGCAAATTCCGGTCAACGGTGTATCAGGCTTTGGAGTAGTTTTTCCTGACGGCAAACGTAGTCATGACAACAGGCTTCTGTAGTGTGCAGAAACCTGCTATTGTTGATAGATCATCAGATCCATTGACAACACGTTAAAATTTTCAATTATTTATTGCCATACTTTTTATAAAAATACCGATACGTATATTTACAACTGATTTCACCATAACACGTACTATAATTCTTACCATATGTTGGTCCGGCGGAGCATTCTTTTGCTTTTATGCCTAAGTTTTTCCCCGCTTTTCGCCCAGTTCGACCGAGCGAAGTTACGGCGAATGACTCCCAATGAACGATTTTCGTTCTTGAGCGAGTATTTTACCAGCCACTGGTGGGAGTTTTACGACTCAGCACTCAAACCAGACCGTCTGGCCGATTATCGGATTATGCAGTCAGTGACCCATGACCCACAAACAATCTGTCTGCTGAGGGTATTTTGGTGTCGCAATCAGCAGTTTGGCGATTTTTACAGAGGCCGGCAAAGGAAAGCAGTCATTGACACGTTGGTTTCGATTCGTACCTGCGCCCATACGCACGGCCTGAAGCCAGAAGAAGCCATCTGCTGGTTCGCCTGGTGTAAAGCTATACTGGAAGCACCGGGTATAGTACGGGCCCAACTAATGCCAAAATTGACCATGGAGGGAACCTTGTATGGACTAAGATTGCTGCAGAAGCTACCAACTCCCAACATAAATCACTATCATAGAGCCACATACGATATAACTCATCATTTATGGTGGTTAGCCATCCACTTCTTCCGTAATGGTGAATATGCACTGGCCATACAGCTGGCAACGCTTGGCGACAAGTTTGCGGATCCAGAAAAAGATACCATGAAAGGACATCCTTTTGGCTATCGGTTTTACAAATGGCAGTTACTCAATTTGGTCGGTTCATGCCATTTGCGGCTAGGCCGTTATGATCAGGCCATTGGATGCTTTCGGCGGGCGGCTTTATTTGCTCAATCCGGGCATGACCAACTACGTCGGGATGTCAGCTACGGAAACATGGGTATAGCGCTGGATAAACTGGGGCAACCTGATGCGGCAAGGAAATACATGGAAAAGGCTAGGGCAGCTGCCCGAGAGGGAAAAGACGAACACCCTGAACAAGCCGCCCGAGATGCAGGTCCCTTATCGGACATTCATTTCCAACTGGCAAACTATGACAAAGCGTATCAGTTTAACCCGTCAACGTTTAAAAGTTTATCGCCGGACAATCAATTTACCATTATCAACCAGTATCTGAGCCGGCACTGGCAGGAGTTTTACGATTCAATTCAGCAGCCGTCCCGGCAAGCTGCCCTGTTTTCAGTTTACCGTTTCATGCGATCACAGGCTACTGCCCCTCAAAACAACTGTCTGCTGAGGGTATTCTCGTGCCGGAATCAGCAATCTCTGGACGTTTCTACGAATCAGAAGAAAGCTGCGGTTATCGACTCACTAACCTATGCTCATGGACATAACCTGAAGCCGAGGAAAGCATCTGTTCACTAATGTGGTGCAAAGCCGTTCTGGACCAGCCTGAGTTAAAGCAGGAACATCAAAAACGGGTAATGGTCTATGAAGCGGCTGTAAGGGGATTAACGCTTCTGGAAAGTCTTCCTCAGTCTGAGCTCAATCACTATCAAGGATCTACATACGATTTTCCACATCACCTTTGGTGGATGAGCATGTATTTTTTCCGGATTGAAGAGTTTGAACTTGCCCGGAGAGCAGCCAATTTAGGTAACCTCTGTGTTCCTGTTCAGCCAGATATGGATGCCGGTGCTCCTATGAGTCTTGCTTTTTACAAGTGGCAGTTTTTAAATGATTTAGGTTCCTGTAATCTCCGCCTGGGCAATCTGAAGCAGTCAGGCATCTGGTACCGGAAAGCCTACCAGTTTGCTCTGACCCAAAAAGAACCTGTACGGGAGGGAGTTAGCTACGGTAATCTGGGTGTTGTATTAAGCAAACAGGGGAAACCCGCTCAGGCTATATCCTATCTGCAACACGCTGTTACATCTGCACAAAAAGGCAATGACCGGCAGTCGGAATTTAATGCCGTGGTTCCGCTTTCGGCTGTCTATCTTCAGCTTCGCCAATATGATGACGCATTCCCTGTTCTTCAGCGGGCTATTGCTATTTATAACTCGGTTAATGCATCAGTACCTGATGCAGACAGCCTCGATATCATTCCTTTGCTGGCTGGTCTGGGTGAAGTGTACCAATACAGGGGCGATCTGAAGCAGGCACTGTACTACACCCGGCTTGCTAACAGGCTTGACGAAAAACAACGCCAGAACAATGAAGCGCGCACCTTCCGTCAGAAACAGGAAAAACTCGAAGCAGAAGCCTACCGGGCCAAACTCGGTCAGATCGACGCTGACCGAGCCAAAGCAGTCTGGCTACGTAATACATCCATTACTGCCTCTGTACTACTCGCTCTCATCTCGTTGATCTATGTGCTTCATCACCGTTGACTTATAAAACTAGCCGAACAGCAACTGGCGTAGTTCACTCAGGACGCCCGCACCCGAATCGGATCGTTTGACCGCCAGGATGCACTAAAAGAAACATTTATCGCACCAAAGCCGGAACAACCCTTGCCACCTATAAGCGAGCTGATGCATCAGGCAATTTTAACAGATGCTGACTGGGACAGGTTCCGGCAATTATACGATCGGGTTTACCCTAACTGCCTGATGCGACTCCGCGCCGCCCAACCCTTACGCCAGCCGAAATTTGCCTGAGCCGTCTTGGCATCTCCTCCAGAGAAATAGCAGGTATATTGGGGGTTTCTACAGATACCGTTTTTAAAACAAGATACTGCATCCGCAAGAAAGCCAATCTACCCGAAGGAGCTGACCTCAACGAACCTTTTTTTTAAATCTGATTATCAGCACATTGTAAATTGTCCGGATAATTGTCCAGGGGGCTTTCCTCAGTAATTCCGCAGTTGTTACATACGTTTGAGCAGGCTCCATTAGCTGCCATTAACCTATTCAAATGTAATGACTGACATGACTTTCTTTGTCCTCATCCCTTCCTTTGTCTCTACATTCATTTTTTTTATTTCAGTGCAATTTGCAGCTAAAGCACACTGGGTGAACTGTGACATGGCTCTTGTCTGAACGACGGTTACTGCCTCCTGTTTTGCATCACTAATACAGAGTTTCATTTTATAAATATTTCACCATGCACCTCTATTCATTTTACTCATTTATCAAGTATTTATCGCCGTTAAATAATACCCATCTCAAGTTCATCAGTATTCTCAGGTTCATACAACCAGGCTTACTATGCTTGTTTCTGACAACGGTTAGAGCACAGAGTTATCAGCCGATAGCCGTATCGGGCTTTACGACTGATATCGTTGCAAATGGTAACATATCTCCTATCCAATCCACCTCACAAGGAATAGACGGCAGTAGCTATGTATTATACGAAAACGGCTATACTTTCTGCAGCACTCTCCGGTATGGACTTCCGGCCAGCCGGGTTATCAGTAGTAGCGCCAATGCCGGATTCACCTATCAATTAAATAACTACAGTGGAAACAATGCCCTCTTTCTGGCAAATGCAGGAAGTACCGGAACGCTTACCTTATCGGCACCTAGCGCCTACCAGCGTCTCTCGTTATTGGCAGCCAGTACTGAAGGCGCATCTAGCCTGACACTTACCTTTGCTTTTACCGATGGAACTACCTCGGTTTACTCACTCACCATAGCCGACTGGTACAGTCCTAATCCCGCCGCAATTGAAGGCTTGGGACGGGTCGGAAGGGGCCCTTCCTGTACCACCGATGAAATTGCCGGTTTTCCCAAGCTATACGACAATATTGTCACATTGACGAGTGCAGATCGCATAAAACTACTAACCAGCATTACGGTCAGTAAACCTGGGGCTACGGGCCGCACTTCGATTTTGGGCGTGGCAGGAGCCACCGCAGCCGGAACACTTACGGCACCAACTGCGTTAAGCGCCACGGTTTTGTCAGCAGGCAGTTTACGAGCGGGTTGGGCATCCGTGACAGGTGCGGCTAATTACCGCCTGGATATTTCGACCAACAACAGTTTCAGTAGTTTTGTGACAGGTTATAACAACCTGAATGTGGGAAACGTAACTAATTTTACAGTAACCGGCCTTCCGTCAAACACGACTTACTACGTCCGGGTAAGAACCGAGAATGCCAATGGACAAAGCCTCAACTCATCGGTTGGTAGTGTTTTATTAGCCTGTAATCATCCTGATTACACTGCACTGGCTGACTTCTACAATGCTACCAACGGGTCCGGCTGGACCAACAAAACCGGCTGGCTTGCCAACTGTGATCCCTGTAGCGGCTGGTACGGAGTGACATGCACCAACGGGCGGGTAAGTGCATTGAGCCTTATCAATAACCAGCTCACGGGCAGTATTCCAGCCAGCCTGAGTGCGCTTACGAACCTACAAACTCTTGACCTTACCTTGAATCAATTAACCGGCAGCATCCCCGCCAGCCTGGGTACGCTCACTAAACTACAGAATCTTTATTTTAATAATAACCAGTTAAGTGGCTGCTTCCCGGCCTCGCTGACGGCCCTCTGCGGGGTACCCAACAAAAACTTTTCCGCTAACCCTGGTCTGCCGGGCGGAGGTGACTTTGCCTCCTTCTGTGCCTCGGGGACAGGCAGCGATGCCATCCGGATCTCGCTCAGTGCCAGCAACTCGGCAGTATGTTCCGGCACCAGAGTCTCTGTCACTGCCAGTGTGACGGGCAATGCCGCCAGCTACCAGTGGTATCGTAACGGAGCATTGCTCAGCGGCCAGACCTCGGCTACACTCAGCCTGAATACCGCTGAGGCAGGGCCCTACACTCTGCTGGTAACCAACACCTGCGGCGCTACGGCAGTATCTCCACCATTTAACCTAACAGTCAACCCTGTACCAGCTATTCCGTTTCTGCTGAGTGGAACCCTGACCTGTACACAACCCGCCCTGTCTCTGACAGCTTCGGGTGGCACCTCATATACCCTCATCGGCGGAGCCAGCAACACTTCAGGCTTATTTGTGGTCAGTCAGCCCGGAACCTACTCCGTCATTGTAGCTAATGCCAGCGGCTGTACAGCTATTGCTACTACAAATGTGCAAAGTAACACCGCTCCCCCTATAGTCCTGCTAACCATTAGCAGCACTTGTGCGGGAGCTCTGCTGACCTTATCAGCTACCAGCGGACTGAGCAGCTATACATTCATCGGTCCGGCAGGGTTAATTGCCAACGGGACAGCCAACACGGCCTCCCTGACCTCATTATCACCGGGTATTTACAGCTTCAGCGTAACAGCACAAAACAGCAACGGTTGCCGGAATACAGCCACCGCCAGCACATCCCTCAATAACGGACCAACGCGCCTGTATGTCAAAGCCAGCGCAACAGGGGCTAACACAGGGCTGAGCTGGACCGATGCCTTCACAGATCTGCAATCGGCGCTCAACTATGGTTGTAAAGGGAACTTAACCGAAATCTGGGTAGCCACAGGCACCTACAAGCCCACCAGCACTACCGCCCGGAACATCAGTTTCGCAATGCTGCCCAACGTCGCTATCTATGGCGGCTTCACAGGCACCGAAACCGAGCTGAGCCAGCGTCCGCCCATCAACCTGACAACCCCTTCAGCAACGACGCTTTCAGGCGATATCGGGCAGGCTGGTACAATTACTGACAATAGTTTTCACGTCGTATACAACAACCCTGGCCTCACGAACACAGCGGTTCTGGATGGTTTCGTGATCTCGGGCGGCAACGGCGGTAATTCTGGAGGTGGAATGTACAATGATGGTAGTGGGCTCAATAATGTCTGTAGTCCCAAAATAGCCAACTGTGTTTTTTCAGAAAATACAGCTGATGCAGGCGGGGCAATGTATAATAATGGTCGCTCTTCTGGCAACAGTAGTCCTATTCTGACTAATTGCTCATTTCAGGGAAACTCAGCTACAGACGGTGGAGCCATTTACAATCAAGGAGGTTCTTTCGGTAACAGCAGCCCGAACCTTATCAATTGCTCATTTCAGGGGAACAAAACTATAAATGGCGGTGGTGCCATCTATAACATGGCACTTGTTTCTGGCAGTAGTAGTCCAACCTTAACTAATTGTTTATTTCAAGGAAATACAGCTTTATTCAAAGGTGGAGCAATAGTTAATGATGGACGTTCTTCAGGGATAAGTAGTCCTAACCTGACTAACTGTTCCTTTCAGAACAATAGCGCTAACATTGGTGGAGGAATGTGGAATCAGAACGATGGAGGCTCTGGCAGCAGCAATCCCATTCTGGCTAATTGCTCATTTCAGGGAAATATGGCTACTGAATCTGGCGGAGTACTGTGGAACTCCGGGTCTTTTCTGGGTAATTGTAAACCTAGTATAATCAACTGCTTAATATACGGCAATAATAATACATTTTTTAACCAGGATGCAAGTATAACAGCCCGCTACAGCCTGTTTGATGCATCAGTTACGGGATACACCAGTGGTCCGGGGAACCTGACGGTGACAGTCTCTCCTTTTGCCACTGTTAGCAGCGTGCAGCTCTTAGCCAGCTCTGCCGCCATCAACGCAGGCGATCCTGCCACTACTACGGTTACCGCCGGCACCACCGATCTGGCTGGCAATCCCCGGATTGTCGGTGGCCGTGTGGACATGGGTGCTGTTGAGTTTCAGGGAGCCCCGTGTCAATCGGTGGCTATCGTAAGTCAGCCTGCAGCCGGGTCAGTAGTATGCACCGGCACACTGGTCACCGCAACAGTCAGTGCCACCGGAAGCCTATCCGGCTATCAGTGGTATCGGAACGGATCGCTGCTGAGTGGCCAGACCTCGGCAACCCTCAGCCTGCCTGCTGTCACTACGGCAAGTTCAGGAACCTATGTGGCCGTAGTGACAGGTAGCTGCAACAGCGTGACCAGCACTGTCTTTAGTTTGACTGTAACAGCGCTTCATCCTGACTATGCGCCATTAGTTGATCTATATAATGTTACCAACGGAAACTTCTGGGCGAGAAAATCCGGATGGCTGTCCAATTGTGACCCCTGCAATGGCTGGACCGGAGTCATTTGTACTGCCGGACGAGTGACTAGTCTTGAGCTGGACCAAAACGGGCTGACGGGTACTCTTCCGCAAAGTCTGAGCGCTCTGACTAATCTGAAAACGCTAAATTTAAAAGGCAACCGGTTAAACGGGGTGATACCTGCCAGCCTGGCACTACTATCGAACCTCCAAAACCTATACCTGTTTGGTAACCAGCTTAGTGGTAATATCCCTGCCAGCCTAAGCGCCCTGGCCAATCTTGAAAATCTCCAGTTGAGTTCTAACCAATTAAACGGCGACATCCCTGCCGCTCTGAGTGCACTTAACAAGCTGAAAGGACTTGACTTATCTTCTAATCTGCTGAGTGGTACTATTCCTGCCAGCTTAAGCGCCATGACAAGTCTGGAAATTCTTCGGATAGCTTCTAACCAATTGAGTGGCACAATTCCCGCTAATCTGAGCGTTCTTATCAAGCTTCGGGGACTTGACTTATCTTCTAACCAATTGAGTGGCACAATTCCCGCGTCCTTGGGTACACTCATTAATCTGAGCGATCTTCAATTAGGTTCAAATCAGTTAACCGGCAGTATTCCTGCCAGTTTAGGGGCACTGACGAATTTACAGAATCTTTATTTAAACAATAACCAGTTGAGTGGCAGTATTCCTGCCAGTTTAGGGGCACTAACGAAACTGAATAGCCTTTATTTAAGCAGTAATCAGCTAAGTGGATGTTTTCCAAGTACATTAACAGCGCTTTGCGGGGTGCCTAACAAGAGTTTTTTAAACAACTCTAGTCTGCCGGGTGGGGGCGATTTTGCATCCTTCTGTGCAACAGGGACAGGCAGCGACGCCTTGCAGGTTTCGCTCATTGCCACAAGCTCACTGGTCTGTTCCGGTACGAGGGTCACCATTACGGCCAGTATTACAGGCAATGCCGCAAGCTACCAATGGTACCGCAATGGAGCTTCTGTGAGCGGTCAGACCTCAGCCACCCTAAGCTTTACTGCGGCAGATGCTGGTGACTATAGTCTCCAAGTAACCAACACTTGCGGCGCGACAGCGACCTCCTCTACTTTCAGCCTCTCGATTAATACCAGCGGGCCGAGCCGGCTGTATGTAAGCGCCTCGGCAACAGGTGCGAACACGGGACTGAGCTGGACCGATGCCTTCGCTGATCTGCAATCGGCGCTCAACTATGGCTGTAAAGGGAACCTAACCGAAATCTGGGTAGCCACAGGCACCTACAGGCCCACCAGTACTACCTCCCGGGACATCAGCTTCGCAATGCTGCCCAACGTCGCTATCTATGGTGGCTTCACGGGTACCGAAACTGCGCTGAGCCAGCGCCCGCCCATCAACCTGACAACCCCTTCTGCTACAACCCTTTCCGGCGACATCGGAGTAGTGGGCAACATGTCCGACAACAGTTTCCACGTAGTAAGCAACGTTTCGGTTCAACTGACAGCCAATGCAATCCTGGATGGTTTTGTTATTACATCAGGCAATGCAGAAGGCGCACCCTTTCCACAAAGTGATGGAGGAGGTATAATTCTTCAGGACGCTGGTAGTCCCCAAATCCGCAATTGTCTGGTCACCGCTAACAGGTCAGGCTTTGTTGGTGGCGGAATGTATATAATTGGTTACACAGGAGTCAACTCTCCTGTTATTACCAAATCTATCTTCACAAGCAATACGGCAAGCATAGGTTCAGCGGTATATACACAGATTGGCAGGTTAAATTTCAGCACACCTGAGTTTTATAACTGCTTGTTTCAAAACAATACAGGTGGAGCTGCGGTTGGTGGATTTGCCAACGCCTTTGGTTTTCCTCAATTTACGAATCCGATCAGGCTTACCAACTGTACGATCAATGAGAACCCCGGCGGCGCATTGGCAGGTACGGGTTCAAGCGGAATGAAAATTGATAATATCCTGACAAACTGCATCGTCTGGAACAATGGGCCAACCAGTTTTACCAATGTTGCCAATTCACCCATCACCATTACTTATAGCCTGCTCGACAACACAGCAACTGGCTACATCAGCGGTCCGGGTAATATTACAACCACGACTTCTCCGTTCGAGTCGGCAACCAGTGTTCAGTTAGCGGCTCCTGCACCTGCCATCAACGCGGGCGACCCCGGCAGTCAAACAGCGGCTTCGGGTCCATTTTCAGTGACCGCGCTGCCCGCCCTTGACCTGGCTAGTAATCCCCGGATCGTTGGTGGCCGTGTGGACATGGGTGCTGTTGAGTTCCAGGGTACGTCAACAGGTCCTATTGTCACTGTAAAAGATGGGTTTTGGACCGACCCTGCCACTTGGTCAACCGGACGTGTTCCCGCAGCAGGCGATGAGGTCACGGTACAGCATACAGTTACAATACCAGCTGACAGCACGGCTAACCTCCGCCGGTTAATATACGGTGCAGGAGGTAAAATCCAGTACGGTGGTACTTCCGCTCAGTTGAAGTTAGGCTTCTAATCAGCGTTCATATACAAACTACTTATTTGATATCTATGCTACCTCTTACTATTAAGACAGCGGATTTTATCCGCTGTGACAGAGAATTTATTGCTAAGTCGTCTATTGTCTGGCTGGAAGGTGACTGGAACTACACCAGAATCCATCGACAGGATAAGGCTGTTAATATAAGTGCATATTCCCTTAAATGGTATGAACGGCAACTGGGCGGTTTTGTCCGTGTCAGTAAAAGTGCCATGATTAACCCTCAGCATGTGCATGAAGTCATTAAACCCTCAAACCAACCAGGCAGGTTACAATTAATGTTGAGTAACGGTATATCTGTTGATGTCGCCAGAAGAAGGCAAGCCGAAACAAAGCGCAGACTAAATCTGATCCTTAATGTGAACTGCCGGAGAGTCTATTGATTTTAGTCGTTAACCAGTAATGAGCCATACAAATTAATGCCCGCCAGATAGGATGATTTTAAAGCCTGGCAGAAACCACCTACCTTGCCGTTCATACTCAACAACTTTTCTTTATCATGAGTGAACAGAATAAGAAATTGACGACGGCTTCAGGGCGGCCTTATGCAGAGAACGAAAATACGCAGAGTGTCGGACCACGAGGTCCCCTCTTGCTGCAGGACTATATTCTGCATGAGAAAATGGCCCACTTTAACCGCGAACGGATTCCGGAACGGGTAGTACATGCCAAGGGCTCTGGCGCTTTCGGTACGTTTACGGTAACCCACGATATTTCGCAGTATACCAAGGCTAAGCTGTTCAGCAAAATCGGCAATCAGTGCCGGATGCTGGCCCGTTTCTCAACGGTAGGCGGCGAAAAAGGGTCTGCCGATACCGAACGCGACCCGCGCGGATTCGCGGTCAAATTCTATACTGAAGACGGTAACTGGGACCTGGTCGGCAATAATACTCCGGTATTTTTTGTGAAAGACCCGAAGAAATTCGGTGACTTTATCCATACACAGAAGCGGGATCCCCGCACCAACTGTAAGTCGCCGACGATGATGTGGGATTTCTGGTCGCTGAATCCGGAATCGCTCCATCAGGTACTGATTCTGATGAGCGACCGGGGAACACCTTTTTCCTACCGCCACATGAATGGTTACAGCAGCCATACGTTCAGTATGATTAATGCCCATAATGAACGGGTCTGGGTAAAATTCCATTTCAAAACGGCCCAGGGTATTAAGAACTTCACCAACGACGAAGCGGCCGATATGAAAGCACAGGACATGGATCACGCTCAGCGGGATCTGGTCCAGTCGATCGACCGCGGCGACTTCCCCCGCTGGAACCTCAAAATTCAGGTCATGACAGAGGAACAGGCAACGTCTTTTGCCTTTAATCCGTTTGATTTGTCGAAGGTATGGCCGCATGCTGATTTCCCGCTGATCGATGTCGGCGTCATGGAGCTGAACGAAGTACCGGCCAATTACTTTGCCCAGGTGGAGCAGGCAGCCTTCGCTCCCGCACACATCGTTGACGGCATCGGCTATTCGCCGGATAAAATGCTACAGGGCCGGTTATTATCCTACCCCGACGCACACCGCTACCGCCTTGGCGTCAATTATGAGCAGATTCCGGTAAACCGCTGCCCGTATATGGGCCGTAACTACCAGCGCGACGGCCACATGCGCGTCGACGATAACGGCGGCAGCGCACCCAACTACTTCCCTAATAGTTTCGACGATATTGCGGTGGATCAGTCTTATAAAGAACCGGCCTGGTCGCTGGATTCGACCCTGGCCGATTGGTATGACCGGAATGCTCCCAGTGAGAATGATCACTATACCCAGCCAGGCTTGTTCTATAAAAAGGCGCTGAACGAACAGGACCGCAAGAATCTGGTAAGCAACATTGTTGGTGCAATGAAAGGCATCGAAGGCCCTAAAAAAGACATGATTATCAACCGGCAGCTGTGCCATTTTTTCCGGGCAGATATCCAGCTCGGTATGGGTGTAGCAGCAGGTCTGGGCGTGAATGTAGCTGAGTTTATGCCAGCCATGCAGTCCTGATTCGTTCAGACAGCCGGTTTCTTATCGAATAAAGTCAGGCAGCCGGCCGGATTATCTCCGGCCGGCTGTTTTGCCTTGACAGGTAACAGACCGGAACCCTTGTTTTGTATCTGAAAAGGCACGTTTATCAAATTATTAAACTTTCTTAAATCAGTTGTGATCAGGCCGGTTTTCTGACTGCCTTGTTCGTCGTTTGGGTTGCACCTCTGAAAAAATAGGCCGTATTTTGTAGTTTAATTATGCAGAGAACGCCGCTTCACATACGACAATGGGTTAAACTGATCAGTCCGCTGGCAGTTGCGCTGTGTTGTATGCTGCTGCCGGTCCGCTCTGCCGGCTCAAAGCCGCTGATTCAGAAACAGGTACATATCACCTACCTGAAGCAGGAGTCTGTCAACGCAGAATCAGACAATTACCCGACTCTACATAAACATCCGGCAGATGCGCTGGCAACTGTCAATAGTAATGTACCGCCCCATTCATCACCGGATCTGACGCCTCACCTGTTCGTTCCGTTTATTGGTACTACCGGTTTCGGCCGCCTTCAGCAACCGCACCGGTCCTATTTTTTATTCTCTTTTCTACGTTCTGTTTTCGAACACCAGATTGCGATTAATGCCCCTTAACCGGGTCATATGCTATCGTTCTCTTCATCTGCCACTCGCAGCAGGGTAGCCTTTCTATCTTATCTGTTACGCAGGCTACTGTTCATTAATTACTCACCTCATGTGGTCTAAAATAACCCGTACACTGCTTGCCTACCGGCTTTTCTGGGTAGGCGCTATGGTTCTGTTAACGGCCGTTATGGCTTTTTTGGGTACACGGATTCAGTTATCGTATCAGATCGCCCGTGTGTTGCCTTTATCAGATTCAACTCAGTATCAGTACGAACGCTTCAAACAACGGTTTGGAGCCGATGGTACCCTGATGGTCGTTGGCTGGCAGGATAACCGCTGGTTCGATCTGCCGGTTTACCAGAGCTGGTACGACATGAATGAAAAGGTTCGTAAGCTGGGCGGTGTTAAGGAAGCCATGTCGATTACGCACCTGTACACAATCGACAAACCGGACAGCGGCTGGTCGATCCGTCCGCTGATTTCGAAACGACCGCAAACACAGGCCGAAGTGGACAGTCTGAAAAGTCAGGTGCTGTCGCTGCCGTTTTACGAAGGATTACTTTATAATCCGAAGAGCCACGCGACCCTGATGGCCATTTCGTTTGACGAAAAAAAGCTGAACTCCCGCGACCGGATTGCCATTGTCGAAACGATCCGGCAGTATGGCAAGGAATTTTCGGAGAAACATAACATTCAGATTCACTACTCAGGGCTACCTTCCATCCGGACGGAGGTCATGAAGAAGGTCTCGGGCGAAATGAAACTGTTCATGGCGCTGGCGGCCCTGGTAACCGGCCTGATGGTCTGGCTGATGTTCCGGTCATTCCGCGTCGTCTGGATTTCGCTGACCGTGGTGATTATGGGGGTTTCGGTCTGTATCGGCACCCTGGCGGCGTTCGGTTACGAAATCACCCTGCTGACCGGTATGCTGCCACCGCTGCTGATTGTAATTGGCGTACCGAACTGTATTTTCCTGGTCAACAAATACCACGAAGAACTGGCCGCCCACGGAGACAAACAACGGGCCCTGGAGGTCATGATCCGGCAAATCGGATTATCGGCCTTGCTGGCTAATGTGACAACCGCCATCGGATTCGGCGTGTTTTACTTCACCAACAGCCGGTTATTGATGGAGTTCGGTGTTGTAGCAGCCATCTGTGTATTAGCCGTTTATGTCATCTGTATGATCATGGTGCCGATCATTCTGAGTTATCTGCCGGTACCATCGGATTCGGGCGGACATACCCTCAGTGAAGGCCGCTGGCGCGGGCTCCTGAACCGGGTTGATTTTCTGGTGCATAACCGCCGGAAGCTCATTTACAGCATCATCACGGTTATTACCATCATCAGTGCCCTGGGTCTGTTTATGGTCCGAGTAGAAGGATACGTGGTCGATGACCTGCCGAAAAATGATCCGGTATACGAAGACCTCCGGTTTGTTGAACAGCAGTTCAAGGGTGCGCTGCCGCTGGAGATCATGATCGACACCGGCAAGCCGAAAGGGGCGTTTGCCGACGCCGGCCGGGCGCTGTATAAGGTTCGGGCGCTGGAGCGGTTAATGGACGATTATCCGGAGTTTTCGAAGCCCAGCTCACTGGTCGATGTAATCAGGTTCGGGTACCAGGCCTATCGTGGCGGCGATCCGAAATATTTCGTGCTGCCACCGGCTATGGAGCTCAAAAAGCTGGCCGAAGACAGTCCGCTCGGGACAGGCAACAACCAGTCATCGCTGGCGAAATCACTGATGGACAGCACACAGCAAACTATCCGGGTGAGCTACCAGATGGCCGACATCGGCTCAATCCGGTTGCAGAAAACAATGAATAGTCTGCGTCCGCGCATCGATTCGCTGTTTGCCGGCACGCCCTATAAAGTGAGTCTGACCGGCCACAGCCTGGTCTTTTTGAAGAGCAACGATTATTTACTGGGTAACCTGTACGAAAGTCTGGTTATCGCGATTTTATTAATTGCCTTAGTGGGCATGGTACTGTTCCGGTCGGTTCCGATCATTATTCTGTCGAAACTACCATGTCTGATTCCGCTCGTTGTAACGGCCGGCATCATGGGTTATACGGATATTGCGTTCAAGCCATCTACCATCCTGATTTTCAGCATTGCGTTCGGATTGGCGTCAGACGGTACCGTCTATTTCCTGACCAGCTATCGCCGCCAGCTTAGTCTGGGGCTCGAACCACCGGCAGCCATTACGGGTGCCATTCACGAAACCGGTATCAGTCTGATTTACACAGCGCTGGTACTGGCGGGCGGGTTTGTGGTTTTTGCTGCCTCCAGTTTCGGAGGTACGGCTGCACTTGGCATATTAGTAGCAACAACCGTTCTGATGGCCTGTTTAACGAATCTGGTGCTGTTACCGGCGCTTCTGCTCTCGCTGAAGCGCTATCGGGTGTAACACCAATTCATCAAATGAGTGCCACAACAACAACTTTTTCACAGACAAACAGGGCAGGAATCGTCAAGGATTTTGCGCTCCTGCTTACGGGTGTACTAAGCGCAGGCATGGGCCTGAAAGGTTTTTTACTTCCGAATAATTTTCTTGACGGCGGGGCCATGGGTATTTCGCTGCTGCTGGAGATGGTCACCGGTGTCGAACTGGCGATTCTGGTCATTCTGGTAAACCTCCCGTTTATCTGGATCGGCTACCGGCAGGTATCGCCTGGCTTTGCCGTCCGCACCATTGTCGCCATCAGTATGCTGGCCCTTTGTTTAGTGGTTGTCCCGTATCCGATTGTGACAACCGATAAACTGCTGATTTCGGTGTTCGGCGGCTTTTTTCTGGGCACCGGCATCGGACTGGCCATCCGGGGCGGCGGGGTGCTCGACGGCACCGAAGTACTGGCCATTTATGTCAGCCGCCGGTCGGCGCTTTCCGTCGGTGACGTGATTATGGTCATCAATGTGCTGGTTTTCGGTTCGGCAGCCTTACTGACGAACATGGAAACGGCATTGTACGCGATGCTGACCTACCTGGCCGCTTCAAAAACCGTCGATTTTCTGATTCACGGTATCGAGGAATACACGGGGGTTATCATTATTTCTGACCACCACGAACGTATCCGTCAGATGATTACCGAGAAACTGGGCAGAGGCGTAACGGTTTTTAAAGGCGAAAAAGGGTACGGTAAACGGGGTTTCCGCGAAAACGATATTAACATCATTTACGCAGTCGTTACCCGCCTTGAGCTTCACCGGCTCCGGGAGCGTATCAGCGAAATCGACGCCAAGGCCTTTATCGTCAACCACAGCATTGACGATGCAAAAGGCGGTATGGTCAAAAGCAGGCCGCTGCATTAATAGCTTATCCTGTACGGGCAACCCCACGTGGTTGCCCTTTTTTTGATTTGTTGAGCTTGCTGATCAGTAAAAAAAACTGTGTCACGTTTTTGACTACCATACCCTAACCAGGCACTAACCCCTTTACCACCATGCAACATACACCTCTGCTTATCATTGGAGCCGGACCGTTCGGCCTGGCCCTGGCTGCTTACCTGCAACACCGGCAGGCAGACTACCTCATTGCCGGAAAACCCATGGAGTTCTGGCAGAAACACATGCCGGCCGGTATGTATCTGCGCTCAGGAACTGACTGGCACCTTGATCCGGACAACATCTTTACCATCGAACAATACGCAGGGAGCCGCGGCGAGTCCCCGGATTCGGTCATGCCGATCTCGCTGGACTGGTATCTGGGCTACACCAGCTGGTTTATGGACCAGGTTAAGCCCAACATGCTGGAAACATACGTGCAGCAGTTGTCGAAAGAAGGCGATCAGTTTACGGCTTTACTAACCGACGGAACAGCCATCCTGGCGGATCAGGTTGTGCTGGCAACCGGTTTCGGCTATTTCCCGCATGAACCGGAACCGGTGAAAGCCCTGCTTCCCTCCGGTCGGTACCGGCATGCCGTCGATGCGGTCGATATGGCATCTTACCGGGGCAAACGGGTGTTGCTGGTGGGTGGCCGGCAAAGTGCCTTTGAATGGGCGGCCCTGCTGGCCGAAGCCGGTGCCAGCGCGGTTCACCTGACCTACCGGCATGACACCCCGGCCTTTGCCGAAGCCGACTGGTCGTGGGTTTCGCCGCTTGTTGACCGGATCGTGGATGAACCGGCCTGGTTCCGCAACGCGGCTACCGATGAACAGGAAACTCACCGCTACCGGCTATGGGCCGAAGGGCGGCTGAAGGTTGAACCCTGGCTTGCCGGCCGGTTACCCGCTGACAAAGTTTTTCTGCACCCGCAAACGCAGTTGCAGTCCGCGACGGAACAGCCGGATGGAAGCCTGGCAGTCACCCTCTCATCGGGAGATACGTGTACGGTCGACGCCGTCATTCTGGCGACCGGTTATCAGGTTAACATCAGCCGCCTGCCTTACCTGGTACCCGGACTGCTGGCTCAGATTGACCAAACGAATGGCTTTCCGCAACTGAGTACAGCCTTTGAGAGTAGTGTACCGGGCTTGTATTTCAGCAGCTTTCCGGCCGGAAATGACTTTGGCCCGTTTTTTGGCTTTACCATCGCTGTCCGCGCCGCCGCACAGGTCATTGGCAAAGCCACGATTGACCGGCAGCCGGCAACCACCTGATCTGTTCAGGTATTAGAAAAAAGGCTGCTCTGACCCGTTCACCCGGACGAAAACTGTCAGAGCAGCCTTTTTTGTAGTGCTTACAACCTCTTCGGGCTATAGCGGGTCTTTGTGTTACCAGACCCTGATACTGTTATGAAAAATCATTTATCTTCTCTGATTCTGTTGCTTGTTCTTCTGACAGGCTTTACCGGATGCCGGTCACGGTCAGCCGTTATGCCTCAGGATCGTATTGTATGTGGCATTAAAGACCCGGTCAATAATATCAAATGGCTCAACGACCAGTTTAAACAGTTTATGGGTGGCCCCACCCTGAACGGCATCGTCGTGTACGAGTATGACAGCAAAACGGTTATTGAAGTCCAGAATTCATTAGCCAGTTCGCTCAATCAGCATCAGTATTATTGCGACGGTACAAAGCTGAATCTCAACGCCCCTAACGCCTATGATGAATATACCCAAAAGCGGAAGGAAGTCATGGTACTTTATGGCACCAACATGTGGAAATAAGTTTTCCGGTACAGCGTTCCCGCTTTTTAAGGATTGTTAACACGCGAGAGAACATCTGTTGTAAACAGATGCTATAAATTGCCATCGCTTCTTGATCAGGTTGTTTATAGCATACC
>NZ_CAMFHL010000143.1 GCF_945952095.1 uncultured Arsenicibacter sp.
GATTTACGTAGAAACTAACTACGCCTTCAACAACGCCATGCGCTACGACATCAGCGACCAGACCACGCACTGGAAAATTGATTCGACGTATACCTCGCAGGTCAATTACAATTTTGAAACACCCTGTTTGCTGGAAGCGTATCCCGAAAAAGCACCGGGCATCGACCTCCAGCCCAATGAGGTGTTCAAATCGGTTCGGACGCACGAGTTGCTGATGGACAGCTATGACCGTCAGCGGCGAGGGTTGATGATTCGGAAAATGTACCGAACCGTGGCCCCGTGGACGACGCAAAATCCAATTTTTATGCACCTTGTGAGTAAAAATGATCAGGAGGTAAAAAGCTGCATCGACCAATGCGCAGCAACGGGCTACGAAGCCGTGATTCTGAGTTTTGGCAGCCACCTGAACATGGAGGACAGCACTGCTAAAAACATTGCTCGCTGGAAAGAATTAGCCGATTATGCGCATAGTAAAAAAATTCTGCTGGGGGGGTACTCGCTGTTCAGTAGCCGACGTATCAGCGATGAAGAAGATGTAGTGGATCCGAAAACGGGCAAACCAGGCGGCGCGTTTTTTGGTCATGCGCCTTGTTTCGGCAGTAAATGGGGACTGACTTACCGCAATAAAATAAAGTACTTTTTTGCAAAAACAGGGTTTGACATCTGGGAAAACGACGGCCCTTATCCGGGCGATGTGTGTGGGTCAACCTTACATCCGGGGCACAAAGGACTGGACGATTCGCAGTGGCGGCAAATGGAAATTCAGAAGGAACTGTACCGCTGGCTGAACGAACGCGGGGTGTATATCAACGCGCCCGACTGGTATTTTCTGGATGGTACGCACAAAATCGCTATCGGGTATCGGGAGGTGAATTTCTCGTTGTCGCGCGAGCAGCAGCGTATTTTGAACCGCCAGAATATCCACGACGGAACGATGGAAAAAACGGCGGCCATGAGTTGGGGCTTTGTCCCGCTGACCCGCTACCAGGGCGGTGGACCTGAGGCGGTTTTGGAGCCACTCAGCGAACACCTTACGGATTACGAACAACTGATGGTGCAGTACTACGGAGCGGGTGTGCAGGCCTGTTACCGTGGCCCGCGCCTGTACGATACCGAAACTACCCGTCAGCTGGTGTCGAAAACTGTGGCGTGGTACAAACAGTACCGCGACATTCTGAACGCCGACATGATTCACCTGCGCCGCGCCGACGGCCGCGACTGGGATGGTTTTATTCACGTGGACCCGCAGCAGAAGCAGAAGGGCTTTTTGATGCTGTACAACCCGACCAAAGAGCGTATCACGCGGACAATCAACGTCCCGCTGTATTACACTGGCTTGACGTCGGCCGCTACGTTTAAAGAAAAAGGGGCAACGGCAAAAAAATACACCCTCAACCGCAACTACGAAGTAGCGTTGACCGTCACGATTGCCCCTGAAAGCTATACGTGGTTTACGGTGGAGTAAACAGAAAAGGGATATAGTGGACTAATGCCACTTACCCCTTTTCTGGTATGAAAACCTCCGGAAGCGTTAATAGCCCGGATTCTGCTTAATCTTCGACGGGTTTATGTCAATCTGACTTTGCGGAACCGGGAAAATAAGGTTGTTTTCGGTCAGGCTGGTTTTGATGCCGATGGTGGCGGCCTTGGCCTTCAGCACGTCCAGGGCACGACCGGTCCGGACAAGGTCAAACCAGCGGTGGCCTTCGAAGGCCAGCTCTACCCGCCGCTCCTGCTCAAGTGCCAGCCGCATGTCAGCCTGTGTCAGCGAAGGTTTGTCCGCTAATCCCGCACGCTTCCGAATCCGGTTAAGAATTGGCAGGGCTTCCGCCGGTTTGCCGGTTTCATTCAGCACTTCGGCATACATCAGCAATACATCTGCATACCGCAGTACAGGCCAGTTGTCGTCTGAGTTACCCGCTGTTTGCGGCACATCCGAGTACTTTTTAACATAATTGTACTCAACTCTCACGCCTGAAGCATTTGTATAACCCGTTGACATAGAGACGTCTTTGCGCAGGTCGCCGGTTTCGTAGGCTTTTTCCATGTCCGGTGTAGGCCGGTTATTGCCCGAGCCGCCGAACTGAATCACGGCATTACCCGAGTTTTCCGGAGCAAACGCGTTGCCGAAACCGCTTCCCTCGCCGATAGTGCCTTTTTTGTACTGTACATCAAAAACAGACTCCTTGTGGTTCTTGTTGGTGGCCTTAAATACGTCGGCATAATTTGGCAGCAGGTCATATACGTTCGAATCGATTACCTCCTTTAGTTTGGCGCCGGCTTCGGTGTATTGCTTACGGGTCAGGTAAACTTTGCCAAGCAGTGCCTTAGCCGCTCCGCTGGTGGCACGTCCTACGTTGGCGGCCGTGTTGGTGGCAGGGAGTACCAGTTCCGCATCGCCCAGATCCTTGATAATCTGCGCATACACATCATTAACCGGCGAACGGCTATAGTCATAACCCTCGGCTGGGTCAGTAATTTCCTTCAGCACCAGCGGGACATCGCCGAACACCCGTACAAGGTTAAAGTACATCAGGGCCCGCAGAAATTTAGCCTCCCCGACAATCCGCTTTTTCAGCGTTTCGTCCATCTGCACCGCCACGATCCGGTCAATTACGGTATTGCAGCGGTAAATACCACGGAAACTGTCGTTCCAGCGGCCGGATAGAAACGGGTTGGTCGTGCGCGGGTAAAACTTATCGAATTCGTCCTGATCGGTTACCGACCCGGAAAGTACGGGAGTGGTATTATCCGATGTGATTTCGCCGAATACGTAATAGTTTCCGTATTGCCCGCCTGCCTGCAACGTGCCGTAAGCAGCGTTCAGGGCATTGAGCATATCGGCCGGGGTTTTAAAAAAAGTATTGGTATTGGCCTGAGAAACAGGGGCCAGATCCAGAAATTTATCTTTACAGGATGTTGCGCTGAAAGCCAGCAAACCTGCGAGTATATAAGTGAATTTCATGATAAATCAGTTTTGCAGGTGATCAGCTTAGAAACCCAGATTCAGGCCAACGGTATAGGTACGTGCCAGCGGATACGAACCATAATCAACGCCGCCGGTCAGTGCGTTTTCATACCCGCTCACTTCCGGGTTATACCCCAGGTATTTCGTGGAGGTAAACGCATTCTGCACCCCGGCATAAACCCGCAGGCTCTGCGCTTTCACCCGCTGCACCAGCGTTTTGGGCAGGTTATACCCGAGGGTAATGTTCCGGACGCGGAAATAGGTTGCGTTTTCAATCCAGCGCGACGACACCGCATTGTTGTTACCGGTAGTACGTTGGTTGGCCCGCGGGACAATACCGTTGCCCGGCTCCTGCGGAGAACGCCAGCGATCCAGAACTGTTGAAATCTGGTTGGCCCCGCCTTCGAGGTTTTCGAAGAAACGACGACTGAGGTTCAGAATCTGGCCGCCCTGTACGCCCTGCACCACAACGCTGAAATCAATGCCTTTGTAGCTGAGCGTGTTCGTCATACCATAGATAAAGTCCGGCTGGTTATTGCCCAGAATCGTCCGGTCATCGGCAGTGATCTTGCCGTCGTTGTTCACATCGGCAAACTTCACATCACCCGGCCGGGCAGTGGCATCATGCGGGTAGGAGTCGAGGTCGGCTTGGTCTTTGAAAACGCCCAGCTGCTGAAAGCCGAAGAAATTGCCCAGTGGCTTGCCGATCACAGTAATGTTGGTTTCGCCCACACCCGTACCGCTCCGGATCGCATCACCGGTTGGCCCGAGCGCTAGTACCTTGTTGCGGTTAAACGACACATTAAAGTCCGTAGACCAGGTCAGCGCCCCGACCAGATTCCGGGTAGACAGGGCAAACTCCATACCCCGGTTCTGCACCTTACCGATATTGCGCGTTGCCGACGAGAAGCCGGTCAGCGTCGGCACCTGTACCGACAGCAGCAGGTCGGTTGTGATGCGTGAGTAGTAATCAATGACCAGGAAAATCCGGTCCCGCAGCAGGCCGATATCAACGCCGATGTCGGTTTGTGTGCTTTTTTCCCAGGTCAGGTTATCGTTACCGATGGTCCCGGTTGCCAGGCCGTTGGCCAGTGCGTTGCCCAGCACATAGTTATCCGTCGATAGGGTACCGATGGCGCCGTAGTTGTTAAAGGCGTTATTGCCCGACAGACCATAACTGGCCCGGAATTTAAGCTCCGAAACGACCGGAACCGCCCGCATAAACGGCTCCTCGGTTACCCGCCAGCCAACGGATGCCGACGGGAAAATCCCGTACCGCTTGTTCTGCCCGAAACGCGACGAACCATCGCGGCGGACTGACGCGTTAAAAATGTACCTGTCCTTATAGTTGTAATTTACGCGGCCGAAATAGGATGCCAGTGTCCATTGCTCCCGCTGCGAGTTTCCGCCGGTAATGGTTCCGGCATTCAGCGTACGGACGATATCATTCGGGAAGCTGTTGGCATTGATGGTGTTCGACTCAAAATCGTTTTTCTGCGCTTCCATCCCGACGAGTGCGCTCAGGAAGTGGCTGGTACCGATGGTATGGTCATAGCTCAGCACATGGTTTGTCACCCAGTTGATGGTCTGGTTCGTTGATGATGTTGCTGAGTTGGGTGACGGAGGCAGAAACTGGTTAATCGGCAGCGTCGACGGGTTGAAGATGTTTTGCCGGAAGTAGTTGATGTCGCCACCGACCGTACCGCGGTACCGGAGTGCATTCCAGATCTTCAGCTCCAGATAGGTATTGCCGAGTAATTTCAGGTTGGTCTGTTTGTTATCCACCGCGTTCATATTGGCCACGGGGTTAGTAATGCCGGGCCAGTCATACGTGCCCGAGATCGACGCCTGTGAGTTATACGTTACGCCGTCGGCCTGATACACCGGAATAATCGGTACCTGCGACAGGGCGGCATTAATTACCCCGTTATCAGCCCAGTGACCATCCGACCGCACATTGCGCTGAAAGGTAAAGCTGGGGCTAATGCTCATGCCGACTTTTACATTATCGGCCAGCTGAGCGTCTACGTTTGACCGGAAGGTATACCGGTCGATGCCTGAATTGCCGATGATACCGTCCTGTTTCAGGTAATTACCGGAAAGCATATACTGTACTTTTTCCGTTCCGCCCGATCCCGATAGCTGGTAGCTGCTGATCGGAGCCTTCCGGAAAATCATATCCTGATAGTCATAATTCTGCAGGCTGGCCGGGTTATCAAAGTCGATACCAGCAAATTCGCCGCGCGGATAGCGGTAGCGTTGTCCGGCCGGCCGGACACTGTTCGGATCCGATGCCTGTGCACCTGTCACCCGTTCAAGGTAGGCATTGTTGGAGGCTTCCTTGTTAAAGTCAGCAAACTGCTGTGCATTCAGAACGCTCATCCGTTTACTGACTTCCTGAATACCGGTATAGTAGTCGAAGCTGATGCGGCTGCGACCCGACTTACCGCGTTTCGTCGAAATCATTACGACCCCGTTTGATCCCCGCGACCCGAAAATGGCGGTAGCCGAGGCGTCTTTCAGGATATCAATTTTCTCAATATCTGTCGGATTAATCAGGTTGAGCCCTGATTGGTTGGTAAGGGCGCCCGAGCTGAGCGGTTGCCCGTCAATGACGATCAGCGGACCATTGCCGGCACTGATCGATCCGAAGCCTCTGACCTTGATGGACGGGCTGGAACCGGGTGCGCCGGATACCTGCTGAACCAGTACACCCGGCAACCGGCCGGCCATGCCTTCGACGATATTCGGAACCGGCTGATCCTGAATGGTCTTCGTTGACAGCGAGGCCACCGCACCGGTCAGTTCTTTGCGGTTTTGCTGCCCATACCCTACCACCACTACCTCACTCAGCAGCTTATTATCGGAGACCAGGGTTACATTCAGGGTGGTTTGTGTGCCCGGCATTACTTCCTGCGAGGCGTAACCTACGAAGGAAAACACCAGCGTAACGGGCCGGCTGACACCATCCGGAATAACCAGCCGGTATTTCCCGTCTTGATCAGTCGTAGCACCCCGCTGCGACCCTTTTACAACAATGCTCACGCCGGGCAAAGCCGCTCCGTTTTCATCCGTCACAATCCCCGTCACCTGCTGCTCCAGCGGGAACGGGTTTACCGGAATGCTGAGACTGTTTATGGGCTGGATACTGACTTTATCGGGAGCTAAACGGCGCAGCAGGATGCGGTTGCCTACCACTTCATAGGAAATATGCAATGGCGTCAGCAGGTTGTCGAGCACCCGCGAAAGCCTGTCATTGCGGGCATCAACGGTCACCCTCCGGTCGGATTGAATGGTATTGGAACTGTAAACAAACTTGACATTTGCCTGTCGGGCAATGGTATTCAGTACATTTTTGATATCAACAGACTCCGCCTGGAGCGAAATCCCCCGATTCAGTATTTCCTGCGCACGGGCGTTACGGGCAAAAGACAACCCGCAACAAAGGATCGCAAGCAGGAGTTGAGCCGCCGTAATTCTCATCGCTTTGGACAGAATTTGTTGGATTGATACACTTTTCTTCATTAGTTTAAGACGTTTTTGTTGGAAACAGGCAAAAACAATCCCCTGTACCTGTTTTGGCAGGCCCTTGAACAACGACTCGGGAAAGGGGATTCAAAGCCGGTAATGCTCGCAACATCACCGGCTTTTTTGTAGGTATACCTCAGCATTGCTGAGTGCCCGGATCAGATCAGGGAGGAAGCCGGCATTTGATCATGGTCAGTCGGTTTGGGTTTAAAGGAGTTTGTACAGGCTGGCAGACAGATCAGGGGCACCCTTCACCATTGATGAATATGACGGTACCCCGCTGCTGATAGGCTGCGTTAACCGACCGGCATACCAGATCAAGCTGGTTATGCAGCGGCAGATCTGTCAGGTCGGCGGTCAGTTTACACTTAGTAAGGTTCTGGTTTTCAACAAGAATCTCCACCCCGAAGGCTTTTTCCAGTTCGGTCAGTACGGCCGGTAACGGCGTTTCTTCGAACAGGAACTGCTGCGGACTGGAGGGAGGATGGATCACCACCGGATGCTCAACAAGGCCCGGCTCCAGTTTCCGGGTGGCCTTGTCAAAAATAACCCGCTGGTTTGGCGTCAGAATCACGCCGTTGCGGGCCACCGCATGTTTGCTGCTGTTTTCGTAGACCGACACCCGTCCCGACTCCACCCGCACCTCAATGGACGGCGTCGATGCGTAGGACCGTATCGTAAACCGTGTACCCAGTACTTCCGTTATCAGTTCGCCGGTATGCACCATAAACGGTTTAACGGGGTTTTTCCTGACTTCGAACAGGGCTTCCCCGTCCAGCAGTACGCTGCGCGTTTTATCCCCGAAATGCTCCGGATAGCTGATGCTGCTGTTCATTTTCAGAATCACCACACTACCATCTTCCAGCGTTATTCTGCGTGGTTTGTCCGACGTGTTCCGGATCTGAATAACGCCTTTCGGGAGGCTGGCCAAAATTTCTGTGCCGGCGGCAATGCCGGTATGACTCCGTAAAAAATACCAGCCGAGACCGGCCAGCAGTAGTACTGATGCCGCCGCACCGATGCTGTACCAGAGTAAGCGGATGCTTGCCTGCCGTGGTGCAGTTGTTTTGCGGAGGCGTGTCCTGAGCCGCCTGTCAATGGCCTCCCGGTCGGCAGCGGCCAGGGGTGTGTCCGCTTGTTGCAGCATACTGTCAGACCATTGCTCCATGAGCAGTTGCTCCTCAACCGTGCAATTCCCCGCCAGATATTTTTCCAGTAACGTAGTAAACTGATGCTGATTCATGGATTTAATTGTCGGAGTGGAAGGTTTTTAACTGTTCTTTCAGCAACTTCAGTGATTTCGTGATGTGGTATTCCACGGCTTTTTCAGACAGGTTCATGTGCTGCGCAATTTCGCGGACAGACTGGTTTTCGAAGCGGCTGAGTTTAAATATGGCCACCGATTTTTCCGGTAGTTTTTTCATCGCTTCATCAACCGCCTTCGACAGGTCTGCAAAGTGAACGACATCTTCGGTTGCCATTGACTGTTTCAGCTCATTGAAAATGAGGTACTCCTGATATTTCCGGTGCGTGATCTGCGACTTGATGTAGTTTATAACCAGGTGCTTCATCGATACAACCAGGTACGTACTCAGGTGCCGGATCACGGCTTGCTGGCGGCGGTTCCAGAGTTGCTCGAAAAGATCATGCACCAGTTCTTCGGCTTCTTCGCGGGTACCGGTTTCGTGATAGGCCACGCCAAAGAGTTTGTACCAGTACCGCCGGTAAATTTCTTCGAAAGCCTGACTGTTGCCCGTGCGGAGCAAGCCAATCAGCTCATCGTCTGTATGTTGAGTAAATCGCATGAGAGCCCTTCCCGGTTGATTTTATGTATAGTCAATCCAGGAGCGAAAATCCCTAAATGATTTTAAAAAAAAGGTATATAATGCAAAAAGGGAATGGAGGAAAGCCGTTACTCCTTACCGGCAATGACCTGATTGCCCCGCTCAACTTTTTCCAGCCGTTGCCGCAACTCCTTGTTTTCCCGTTCCAGCTGTTCCAGCCGCTGAACGAGCGCATCCAGGGCAGCAATCCTGGCCAGTACCGTTTCCCCATTCGCGTCGACGGTCAGTACCTGATCGGTCTGTCCGTTCTGATAGCCTGGGTTAGCAAGCTGACTGAACTTGAGAGTGCCGTTGCCGCGGATATTGATGATTCCCCGGACATCGAGCGGAAATTGTGGTGCCGTGATACCGATGCCTACCTTAGTTTGTTGAACTGTGTCACCCAGCACAATCGCATTTGAAACCGCAACTTTAGCATTCGTGCCGATGGCGGCCGCATTGGTCAGACTGAATGAGGTTACATCAGCCTTGTAGCCAATCAAGGTATTGCCCTGGCCTGATGTGTTTGCTGTACCCGTTAAAGCACCCAGAAACGTATTGGAAATACCGGTAGTGGTATAGTAGCCGGCCTGATAGCCGATGGCAGTATTGGAAGAGCCACTGACATTGCTAAATCCCGCCCTGACACCCGAGAAGACATTATAGCTCCCCGTTTCGTTGGTATATCCGGAAGCGGTTCCGACAAATGCGTTATCCCCTCCTGTCCGGTTCAGGGTTCCGGCCAGCTGGCCCAGAAACGAGTTGCTGGAGCCGGTGCTGTTCAGATAGCCGGCCCCGCCGCCCACAAATACGTTGTAATAACCCGTAGAGAGTATGCCGGCGTTGAACCCCACAAAGGTATTGTCAGAGCCTTCAACGTTTGCCGAACCTGCGTAGCGGCCGATAAATACGTTTGCCCGGCCGGTCGTGTTACTGTATCCCGCTTTCCAGCCTACGAAGACGTTTGAATGGCCCGACACATTGCCATAGCCGGACTGATACCCCATCATGACATTGTCTGCTCCGGTTGTGTTGAGTCCGGCCTCAACCCCGACGATGGTATTGAACGGGCTGGTAGTACCCGCAGTCGGTGTTGTCAGTTGAATAGTTGTCTGGCCGATGACCATGTTTCCGGTCAGGATGAGGATGATTAAAAGTAGCCTTACGGGCATAGCTGAATGCATTAAGTACGAATAAGTACTTGAAAACGGGGATAAATATAACGCCCGGCAGGCAGAATGTTTGACTGCCGGGCGTCATGTGTTGACAAATTAAGGTTTTGGGTAACTAAGAGAATCGGATCCGACAAAACTAACAATTAAGTGACCGAAGTTGAAAAATATTTAACTTCATGTGTTTGGCTGATTACGTTACGTGCTCATATTTTACCGGTTACTGTTCTGCAACAAGACAGATTTCTTAATCACTAACCCATTTGTATGCGTCAAATTTTACGGAGCCTATTGACTTTATGTCTCCTTTGGGTGATACTACCCACGAAAGCACAGGTATTAACCCAACGTTTTCCTGTTGTCAATAAAACGACCCCCGTGGTCATTGGCCTGCAGGGAGGGACCCCAACACTTACCCTTCCGGCTGTAGATGTTCCTGCACTGCTGACGGATGATGAACGAAGAATAATAGCCAGGGAGCCTTACCGGTTCGGCACCAACCTGGCTGTCGATATTTCGCTCACGCGCGACGGCAGCCAAACCCGGTACGCTGATTTTCAGGTTTACCAGTATCAGCTTTTTGCGCCCGGAGCGTACTCGCTGAATCTGCTTATTGACCGTTTACAATTAGCGCCCGGGGCGGCATTATATTTCTACAATCCAGGAATGACAATATTGATCGGGCCAATTACGCAGGAGCAGAATCTACAGGCCGGTGAATTCTGGTCCGATCTGATTCAGGGAGAACGGCTGATTATGGAACTGCATCAGCCGGTGACGGCTTCGCAGGCCAGCGAGGTACATGTGTATAATGCAGTACATGGCTATCGCAATGTTTTTCCAACTCAGAACAAAGCCTTTATGGATGCAGGTAACTGTGAAATAAACATGGCTTGCTATCCGGATTTTCAATTTGAGGGAGATGGCGTCGTTATTTTACTGACGCAGGGCGGATCAGCTTTTTGTAGTGGCTCCATCATTAATGACAGCCGGCAGAGTTTCCGTTCTTTTTTGCTGTCAGCTAACCACTGTGGTAGTTTAACGAATTCGCTCGTCCGGTTCAGATACCAAAGCCCTGCCTGCCAGACCTCAACGGAGCCTTTACCTGCCGAGGTTATTACTATGAATGGCACAACATTCCGGGCAAACTATGCGGGGGCAGACGTTTCCCTGCATGAACTCAACCAGCAGATTCCTGCCAGTGCCAATGCTACTTATCTGGGCTGGAACCGGAATGACGGGATTGCAACCAATGCATTTGGTATTCATCATCCGGAGGGAGATCTGAAAAAAATCTCATTTACCAATGCAGATACACAAGTCTCAAGCTATGGCGGCGCCAGTACGCATAAGGTCTTCTGGGGAAATTTAGGTGTTACCGAACCGGGGTCTTCAGGGTCTCCGCTTTTCGATGGCAACCGGCGGGTAATCGGGCAGCTATACGGTGGTGCATCTTATTGTGGAGCCCCTCAATCGGCGTTAAATGATCATTACGGGCGTTTTTTTACGTCATGGACGGGAGGCGGAACCAACAGTTCCCGACTTAGCAACTGGCTTGATCCGACTAATCTGGGTAATACAACCACAAACGGTGTCAAGCCTGTGGTAGACGGACCTGCTACGATAACCGGCAACGGGTCCTTTTCTGTAAACGTCGGTACAGCATCTATTGTATCCTGGAGCATTTCCGGTGCTGCCGGAGCAGTGACACCAATGACCGGCTCAGGTAACGCCGCCTATCTGACGGCTTTGTCGGCTGCCAACGCCCTGACTATCACCTTTTCTGTTGCCGCCGGACAAAGTTACCCCATTGTTTTCAGCAAAGTATTTAACGCAAACCCATGTGCTGCGTTAGGTATCGCCTCCCTGACAAATGACCCTGCTGCTCCGGCAAGACTGACAGCAACAGCGTCGGGGAGTTCTTTTGTATTTACAGGCCCGGGCGGCTATGTATTCAGTAGCGTATTCAGAACGCCGGGCACCTATACCGTTTATGCACCGGATGTGACAACCCCCGGCGTGTATACGCTGACTGTTTCAGATAAAGGCGGGTGTCAGGCCCCAATCCGTACCATAACCGTAAATTGAGGCTGACCTTGTGAGGTATACAGGTAATAAGGAACCCTTGTCGTCTGTATACCTCAATCTCAGGAGAATACTTGCCTGTGTGCCAAATGTCGGTTATCTTCGTGACAAATAGCACACATATGGAGATCGTATTCGAAACAGGAGCAACCGACAATGGATTCGGCGTTGTTGAGCAGGCACGGGCCGGAGTCAGCCGGGCAAAGGCTGATGAGGTCGCCGCGCTGGTGGGGCTGACCGACCGTGAAATGGCGCATATCCTGAATGTGTCGGAGCGTACCCTGCACCGTATCAAACCCGATGTACGCTTCGACCTGAATGCCTCGGAACGACTGTTGCTGCTCGAAGGACTAATCCGGCACGGCCTGTCGGTATTTGATCAGCGGGCCGAGGTGCTTGGCCGCTGGCTGCGGGTGCCGCTGCCCGAACTCCGTCGCCAGGCTCCCATTCAGTTACTGGACACCGTCACCGGCTTTGGCATGGTGCATACGGTGCTGGGGCGGATTGAACACGGCATTTACGCGTAGGAAGAATGAGTCAGGAACCTACGATGGCCTACCGGTTAATCAAAGCGCGTTTTCTGGATTCGCCCTTATCGGTTGAAGGGGCCCGCCGCTGGGGTGGCCGCTGGAATCCGGCCGGAACCGGTGTTTTATATACCTCGGCAACGCCCGAACTCACGTTGCTCGAACAGCTGGTGCACCTGCCAACGCTGCCTTACCACGATTTGCCGCAACTCTGTCTGCTGACCATTCAGCTGCCCGAAGCGCCCCGTATGCTGGTACCGGACGAACTGCCGGCCAACTGGCGGGATGAAGCCGACTTTACGGCAAACCACAAACACCTCGATACCTGGCTGCGGCAGCCGGATGTGCTGGCTATCGGCGTGCCGTCGGCCGTTGTGCCCGAGTCGGCCAATTACCTGATTCACCCGCTGCATCCGGCCTTTAGTCAGCTGCGGGTCGTACAGACAAAACCGTTTAATGTCGATCCGCGATTGTGGCGGGTTGATGGTTAGGCAAACGGCAGAGCGGGTAACAGCAGTGTCACAGATGTGCCTTTCGGCTGATTCCGGACAATCCGGAGTTCTCCCTGGTGCATGTCCATAATCCGTTTGGCGAGGGTCAGTCCGAGGCCAAACCCTTTTACATTGCCGACGTTATCGGCCCGCATCATGGGCATAAACACGTCGGCCACCTGATCGTCCGGAATGCCAATGCCCTGATCCTGAATGTCGATTAATACCGTATGCGCTTCGTACCGGACCGTCAGCAGTACCGGCGCAAAACCGGAATACTTGCAGGCATTGTCCAGAATGTTTATCAGCACGGTCCGCAGCAGGGTGACATTGCCGACGACGCGGATGCGGGAGCTTTGCTCCGTAAATTCGTCGGTCAGCTGCACCTCAATATCCTGATCCGGATATTTCTCATTGAAATACGTAACCGTATCCAGAATGGTATCGACCACGTTGATGTCTTCCTGTAACCGCGTAGCCTTCAGGCCTTCCACTTCGGCGAGTTGTAGCAATGCATTCGCCAGATCAATGGCCCCTTCAAGCCGGACCAGAGCCGTTTCAATGCTTTGCCGGGCATCATCCAGCGTGTGGTCATAGGAGCGCGAGGTTTCCAGAATTCCTTTAACGACGGTCAGCGGCGTGCGGATTTCATGGGAGGCGTAGGCCACAAAGTTTTCCTGACTGTTGGCGAGCTGCTCGAGCCGGCCGAGCATCTGGTTAAACGACTGAGCCAGATACCCCGATTCATCGGGTTTGTCGCTGTTGCGGAGCCGGAACGAAAAGTCATTGACCGTATTGGTATCCAGTTGGTGGATGAGCCCGTCGAAAGGTTTCATGGCGCGGCGCGCGAAGAAAAAACCGGCTACGCCAATCACAAGCAGCGACAGTACATTGCCCATGAGCAGGATAAACCGCAGGTTGTCGTTTGTGTGGCGGCCGGCGAGATCATAGGCCGTAACAATGGCCACGTATTGTTTTCCGGCATGCCGGAAGGACAGGGCAACTCCTTCCTTGGGATCGCCCCAATGCGGCGTATTGTACGAGAAATAAACCTCCTGCTTACGGGCTTTCTGGAGTATTTTTTCAGTCACCACATAGTCGTCAGGGCCGGAAGAGGCAAACAGCCGCTGGTTGCCGGGAGTATAGAGCATTAGTTTTTGTTCGGGCAGGGTCAGGTAAACGGTCCGGCGGTATTCGGTCTGATTGGATAGATAAAGCTGGGCGGCCAGCGCACGGCGTTGCAGACGGCTTTGCATCAGGCTTTCGCGGTAGGCTTCATAGGTGCGGTAAATATACAGCGAAAAGAGCAGCAGCAGGGTTGCCACCAGTAACGTGAAACCAACGGTGATTTGCTGTTTGATGCTCATGGTTCGGCTTTCAGAATAAACCCGACCCCGAAAACGGTATGAATCAGCTTCGGATCGGCGCGGTCGATTTTCCGGCGGAGGTAATTAACGTATACATCGACCACATTGGTATTGGTGTTAAAATGCACATCCCAGACATTTTCAAGCAGATCGGTCCGGCTGACGACCTTACCCTGCCGGACCATCAGGTATTCCAGCAGGGCGTACTCACGGGCGGTCAGCGTAACCCGTTCGCCGCCGCGCCAGACCTGATGGGAGAATGTATCAACGACCAGATCGCTCAGTTCCAGCTTCTGCTGCAGGGGCGCGTGGGACGGGTGGCGACGGGAAAGTGCCTTTAACCGGAAAACCAGTTCCTTAAACGCAAACGGTTTAGTCAGGTAATCGTCGGCCCCGGATTCAAACCCCAGCACCTTATTGTCAAGACTGCCCAGAGCCGTCAGCATAATCACCGGAATAGACGGCCAGTTCTGTTTAACATACCGGCAAAGGTCGTAGCCGTTCATGCCCGGCATGCTGACATCCAGCACCACCACATCATACTGGTTTTCATTGATCATCGCCCGGCCAACCACGCCGTCATAAGCTGCCGTTACGTGAATGCCTTCGGACTGAAGCCCTTTCTGAATAAACTGACTGACCTCCGCGTCATCTTCTACCACTAAAACATGCATACGTTTCGCGATTTATTCCCCGAATTTACGCGCTGCCGCGTCCTTTCGGTACTGAATGTATGGTTTCTTAAGACCTTATAACAACTCTCTCAGAGATTTCTAATAGGTCGGTCTGTTATTTTGAACAGTTCGTTACCTCCTCCAACGCGGGGGCCATTAGCTATGAAACGTTATGAGTAAGCGCAGCCTATATTCTGTACGACACATCTTCCTCTTCTTTTTTTTGTGTCTGTGCCGGTCATTGAATGCCCAGTATATAACGATTGAAGACGCCGTTGATGCATCTGCCCGGTTTTATCCGACGTTGCAGGCGCAGCGGTCGGCGCTGGAAGCACTGCGGATCAATACCGACGTAATCCGTGCCAACCGGATGCCGAATGTGCGGCTGCTGAGCCAGACCAATATCGGTACCGCCAACGGTTTATCGGGTTCGTATTTTTCCATGGGACTTATCGTTCCGACCTCGGGCGGACGTCGTGAGACCAACAGCGGAGAACTGGCAACCGGCAATATCGCGCTGGCAACGGCCGACTGGGAGTTTTACAACTTTGGCCGCTTCCGGGCAGAGGATAAACTGAACCAGGCGGAGGTAGCCGTTGGCGAGGCGCGGCTGGAACAGGAGCGGTTTTCGCTGCAACAGACCGTGATTGCCTCCTATCTGGATGTGTTCTGGCTGAGCCGGCAGCTTCTGATTGAGCAGCGGAATCTGGCCCGCGTAGATACCGTACGGCGGGTTATTGCCAACCTCGTCCGCAACGGCGTCAAACCTGGTGTCGATTCGGCCCTTGCCAACGTGGCTTTTGCCCGGGCGCAGGTAAGCTACGGGCGGGTGCTGGCTAATCTGGAAGAAGCGCGGGTGACGCTGGCCACGCTGACCGGCCGGCCCGGCAATGCGGTGCAGCCGGATACGGTTTTTCATACAGACCTGCTGGGGCAGATACTGACCGCCCCGACACCCGGCTATGCGCATCCGTTGCTGCGGGTCGGAGAGCGGCTTGTTGCCCGGCAAACTGCGGAAACGGAGCTGATCCGGAAGAGTGCCCTGCCACGGCTGTCGTTACTGGCTTCGACCTGGGCGCGGGGTACGAGTCTGGATATAAACAACAATTTCGGGCCGCTCGGGGATGGATTGGGGTATAGCCGGACGAACTACCTGCTGGGATTTGCCGCCACCATTAACCTGCCGGACCTCAAACGGGCGGGTATCCGCGTCCGGCAGCAGGCGTTCCGGATTCAGCAGGCGCAAGCCGGGCTATCGACCCAACAGCTTGAGTTACAAAACCGCCTCTCGGCCGCTGATGCGCGGATCAGGGTAGTAAATCAGCAACTGGCGGCACTGCCACTGGCCATCAGCTCGGCGCAGCAGGCCTATGCGCAGCGGCTGTCGCTCTACAACAACGGCGTTGAAACGATTCTGAACCTGACCGATGCCCTCAGAGTCCTGAACAGCGTTGAGCGCGAGGTGGTGCAGACCCGGATGGAAGCGGTGAAGTTACGGTTTCAGCGGGCACAGGCGACCAACAGCTACGACGATTTTTATGCCCTTTTCAGACGCTAAACGACTCAACTTATGTCTTTGCTTTCAACATCGTTAAAACGACCAATTTCCGTACTGGTTGTCGTTATGGGGGTTGTGGTGTTCTCGGTCCTGGCCACCCTGAAGATACCCATTGATATTTTCCCGAAGCTGAATTCGCCGACAATCTATGTCATCGAGCCGTATGGCGGGATGTCGCCGGCGCAGATGGAAGGCTTCTTTGCGACACGGATGCAGGATCAGTTTCTGTACATCGGCGGGGTTCGTGAAATTTCCAGTAAAAACGTACAGGGCTTAACGATTGTCAAGCTTTCGTTTTACGAAAACACCAACATGGCACAGGCGGCTGCGGAGGTGGCGATTCAGGTAAACCGGGCGATGAAGTTTTTTCCGCCGGGAGCCTTGCCGCCGCAGGTGGTCCGGTACGATGCCTCGTCCGTGCCGATCGGTGATCTGGTATTTTCGAGTAAAACGCGACCTCTGAAAGAAATCCACGAAATGGCCTCAACGCGGATACGGCCCTTGTTTTCGACCATTCCGGGCCTGACCGCTCCGCCACCGATCGGCACCAACTCGCGGACTGTCGTTATTAATCTGGACCCGCAACGCATCCGGAGTATGCAGATTTCGCCGGATGAAGTGGTGGAGGCCCTGGCCAAAAACAACGCCATGACGCCGTCCGGAAACATTAAAATCGATAATTCGACCTACATCACCACGCTGAACTCGCTGGAAGAGAAGGTTGATGATTTCGGGCAGATTCCGGTCGTTACGGAAGGCCATCGCACGGTGTTTCTGCGCGATATTGCCAACATTGCCGATGGCTCGGACGTAACGGCGGGCTACGCACTTGTTAACGGTAACCGCTCGTCGTATATCCCCGTCGTGAAAACGCCCGATGCATCGACCTGGGATGTGGTGACGCGGCTCAAGGCAAAACTACCGGAAATGAAGAGTCTGCTGCCGGATGATATTGAGGTAAATTACGAGTTTGATCAATCCGTCTTTGTGATCAACTCCGTACACAGTCTGCTGTTCGAGGGTGGATTGGGGGCCGTGCTGACCGGACTGATGGTCTTACTGTTTCTCGGCGACTGGCGCAGTTCGGTGGTTGTCATTCTGACCATTCCGGTGTCGGTCGTTACCGCGGTTCTGCTGTTAAGCCTTGCCGGACAGACCATTAACATGATGACCTTGTCGGGGCTGGCGCTCTCAATCGGTATTCTGGTTGACCAGGCAACGGTGACGATTGAGAACATTCACCAGCATCTGGAAATGGGCAAAACAAAGCAGATGGCAATTTATGATGCCTGTAAGGAAGTTGCCCTGCCGCTGCTGCTGATTCTACTCTGTATTCTGGCCGTGTTTGCGCCGTCGTTTATTATGACCGGTGTACCGAGGGTCATGTTCCTGCCGCTGTCGCTGTCGATCGGGTTTGCCGTGACCGTGTCTTCTTTTGTGGCGCAAAGCATGGTGC
>NZ_CAMFHL010000144.1 GCF_945952095.1 uncultured Arsenicibacter sp.
GTATGTATCCTTCTCTATGGATTTGTCAGGCGTGTTTTACGGATCGATATCGGTACGCAGACCTGAGGCGGACAGGCACAGTTTACCGTAAGCGTCACCGTTACATCGCGGTAGCAGCCCTGCTGGTTGTACACCCGGACGGTATACGTCTGCGTTGTGTTGAGGTTGCTCAGGATAACCCCGTTGGCCGGTACCGAAGCCGCCACAGAAGGCAGTGCCGTTCCGGCGTTAAAGGTTGCCCCTGCGGATACCTGATACGTAAACAGTGACGGATCCGTACCCAGCCCTATAATGGTCAGGCTGCCGTTGCCTTGCGGCTGCGTATTCACACATGTAGGTGATTGTGCCATGACGGTAAACTGCGGAATACTGTCTTCTTCAATCACAAACGGACAGCAGGACAAGTCCGGACACTGACCCTGTACATCGTTTACCACCACACGGTACTCACCGGCCTGTGTTACCGTAAAGCTCGACAATGTACCATCATACACAACCGTTTCGGCTGATGTCGGGGTAGCGCGGCGGAACCACTGGTAGCGGGCATATCCGTCGGGAGCATTGAGCTGGAATGCGTAGTCGGCACCCTGGCACACACGGATCGGGATGGTTGTACAGGCCGAGGCCATACTGCCTGGTACCGATGCCTTGTTATACACAACGCCTTCGGCCGTTACACTCGCCGAAAAGGTAAAGGTAGCCGTACTGTTGGCCGGCAGCGATGGCACCACCCACACACTCACCGGCGACCCCGGCGAATACGTACCAACCGACGGCATCACCGACGCGGTCAGAATCTCCAGTCCGTAGCTTACCGAATCCCGCACCTGTATATTGGTAGCCTCACCGGTACCGGTATTGGCCAGCACAATCGTGTAGGAGATAATGTCGCCAAGGCGTGCACGCGCCGCACTGACCAGTTTGGTAACAGTAAGTACAGGCGTTTGCGGCGGCATAACCGTCACCGTTACCGTCGCCACTGACTGGCACTGCGGTCCGGTTGTACAGGTAGCCGTATACGTCGTAGTCGCCGTCGGGCTGTCCACAATGCTCATCATACCAGTTGCCGCCGGTCCGGCAGACCACACCAGCGTGCCGCTTGTACAGCCGGTTGCCGTGATCGTTACGCTCTGTCCCGGCGTAACCGACGGACTTGAGGCGCTTAACGAGATTGCCGGTGTTCCCTGAACAATTACCGTTGCCGAACCCACGACGCTGCTGAGGTCATCCGAGCAACTAACGGAGTAAACCGTCGTTATCGCCGGATTCACAACGATGGTTGCTGTTGTCTGTCCGGTGTTCCAGAGCAGACTGGCCGTACAGCCGCTGGCGGTCAGGGTAGCCGATTGGTTGCTACAGATAATCCCGCCGGTGACCAGTACATCCAGCACCGGAGGCACCTGACCGATCCGCACCTGGTCAGTACCCTGACAGTTCGGTCCGGTTGTACAGGTTACTGAGTAGAGTGTCAGCGCGCCGGATGTTATCACAATGGTTGGCGTTACTTCGCCGGTTGACCACAGCAGCGTGCCGTTCTGACAACCAGCTGCCGACAGGGTCACACTGCTGGTTGTTGTACTGCGCTGCGCCGAGATGGTTACGTCCGGCACCGGCACAATGGTAATGGTGCCAATGGCCGTTGTTGTTTCAACGTTGGTCGTACAGTTAGCCACATACGTCAGTGTGGTCAGTGTCGTCGTCGTTGCCGGTGTCTGCACGGTCAGGACATTGCCGTTGACCGTACCGGTTCCCGGATTACTGAACGATACCGTATTCGAACAGCCAACCGCCGTCAGACTCGCCGTCTGGCCGGCACATACCGTTGCGCTGCTCACCGTGAGCGACGTTGACGGGATGCCTGTCACCGTCACGGACGCCGTGCCGCTACAGTTTGGCTGGTTAGTACAGGTGACTGAATAAACGTTGGTTGTACCGGTTACCATCACCTGAGCCGACGACGACGAAACGCTGCCGGTGATCGTACCCATCGTACAGCCCCGGGTTGTCAGGGTAACCATGCTGCCCTGCACCACTGTCAGGCTGGATGCCGTCAGGGTCAGGCTCGGGATTGGTATCACAACGACATTACCGACCGCAGAAACAGCAGTTGCCGCATCAGTACAGGTAGCTGTATAGCTCAGTATAAATGTATCCGTTATGCCGGACGGCGTATTAACATTCAGTACGTTACCGGCAAAATTAACGACACCGTTACCGTTCCACGTTACGGTACCGTTTGCACAGCCCATAGCCATCAGGCTGGCCGGCTGGCCGGCACAAACCGTTGTACTGCTGACAATCAGTGAGGCCGACGGAATACCGGTTACCGTTACCGATGCGGTACCGCTACAGTTTGGCTGGTTGGTACAGGTAACAGAATAAACGTTGGTTGTACCGGTAACCATCACCTGGGCCGAAGACGACGAAACGCTGCCGGTGATCGTACCCAGTGTACAGCCTTGTGTGGTTAAGGTAACCATACTGCCCTGCACTACCGTCAGGCTCGACGCCGTCAGGGTCAGGCTCGGTACCGGCACCACCCGTACGCTGCCCGTTGCGGTAGCGACAGACGACGTGCTGGTTGTACAGGTAACGGTATAATTCACGGTTACCGGAGTGGTAATGGTTGCCGATGTATTTACGGTGATAACCGATGTGGTCGTTGACCCGCTGATATTCGGACCGCTCCACGCCAGACTGCCGCTGCTGCAGCCGGTCGCTGTCAGGGTAGCCGGCTGGCCGGCACACACGGTGGTGCCGGAGGCGGTAACACTGGCTGGAAGCCGGGTGGTTATGGTTACCGAGGCGGTTCCGGTACAGCCGGGTGCCCGTACGCAGGTGAATGAATAGACATTTGTCGCCAATGAAGCCGTAACTGATGCCACACTGGTTGACGCCGCACCGGACAAGGTTCCGCCGCTGCAACCGGCAATGGTCAGACTGACCACACTACCCTGCGTAACCGTCTGTGACGGTCCGGCGGTGATGGTCAGCGACGGCACCGGTACGATGGTAACGGTACCGACAGAAACAGCGGTCGAACTGTAAAGAACACAGGTAGCCGTGTAGCTAACCACAGTCTGTGCTGTCAGGCTGGCTGAGGTACCGACGGTTACGACCGATGTGGTTGCCCCACCGGTAATGCCCGTACCGGTCCACTGGATGGTGCCTAAGCATCCGGCAGCCGTCAGACTGGCCGGTGAGCCCGCACATACCGTGGCCGAAGACGCCGTCACGGATGCCGGTACCGTGCAGGAAGCCGGTGCGTTGAACGTCAGGCTGGCCGTTCCGCAGGCCGATGCCGATGAAAGTACCGTGGCCGTCTGCACACCTAAACCGCTGGTCAGCCCGGTTAACGTAAACGGAAGCGATGTAGTCGCCGCCGAAACGCTCAGCACCGTTGACGCAGTACCGACACTCACGGTTACGCTGCCGGCTGTCGTGTTGGTAAAGTTGACAGTACCACTCAGGGTATACTGGTTGGTGACCGAGCTACAGGCGCCCGGCGTTACGGTCAGTGACAGGTAACAAGGCGCCGTCAGACCAAAGTCAAAGTTGTGGACGGCACCGCCTTCGCTGCCGGTCGTAAACCGGACACACGGACGGCTGGCTTCCACAACCGCATCGTTATTGCTGATTGTTGTGCCGGAGTTGATGCTTGAACTTTCACCTGGCCGCGGGGATACGCTGGTCAGCGACAGGAGATTGCCGGTTACGACCGTACTGGTGCCCAGACTACTGATCACAACAGCATAGGCCGTATTATAGGTCAGTGCGGTGGTGACAGCTGCCGAGGTTGACGTAACTGTTGAACTGCTGGCCGACGAGAAATAATACTCACCGGCAGCATTGGTCGTTACCGACGCCAGCACCGTTGTTTTGGCACTGTTATATAACTGGACAACGGCACCGGCAATTGGCTGTTCGCCCGGGTCCTGGATACCGTTCTGATTCTGATCGAACCATACACGGTTACCGATCTGAACCGGCGCCGGTCCGCACAGCAGTTCGACGTCACCAATACCATTTGCTTTACCGTATGACGTAATGTCGTTGTCAGTATAAAGATAAAAACCGGTTGTCGGCGAGGTGGTGGTATTACTTTCACCGGCTTTGGCTCCGGTCGCATTGACCAGTCGTTTTACCCCGCCGGTATTAAAGATGTCGTTCGGATCCATGGCGGTCATGATTACCTGACCGGTTCCGCCGAGCAACGCAAGACCGCCCAGCGAACTCAGCTGGTGGTTATTGCCCTGCTGCACACGGTCACCCCAGTAGAACTTACCGGCCCCGGGCCCTTGACCGGCAGTCTGCGCAGTTGTATTGGCCGGAATGGTGCAGGTCGCCCCATTACTTTCAATGGTCCATGAGTCCGCCGGCGTACATTTGCCGGCCCGCAGGATTTCACCCGGCGATATGGCACTGACAAATTCCGTTCTGGTGCTGATCGGGAAATAATTCTGATAACCCATCTGGTCACCATATCGGTCACGGATTCCCAGAATCATGTCATCGTTAACGTCGAACTCAATATCGGTTAACCACGCCTGCGGATAGCTGGCAATGGTCGGGTTAGACCCTGTCAAGCGGTCAGCGCGGAAATTATTGGTCCATGGCCGCCAGTATTCAGCCCGTGCCTGGGCTGCTGTTGTGGACGAATAATCCGCGTTGGTCGGTGCCTTCAGATAATTCATCGGAAAACTCAGCGCTACCGATGTAGTTGCTGTAGTACCGGTAATCTGATAGGCATAAACGGTACCCTGCAATCCGGTAGTCGGGCCGTATGTATCCGCAATACCATCATTATTGGCATCAGCAACAACCACATCTTCCCGCGTACAAACCACACCGACATACACTTTACCGCGGTGGTATTTAACAGCAAACGGCCGGTAGCTGTTACCGGTCGAACAGTTATTCGGAATGCTGAAACTTACCGTGTCCTTTGTTGCAATGTTAAGCTGGTACAGACGCCGGTTAAACAGGTTGACTACATACAGGTATTGTTCGTCGTCCGAAATATCAATATCGCCCAACCCGACCTTACCGACCAGACTGAATGACTGGATATCGTAGCTGGCCTCCCCTGCCGACACCGATAACGGTCCGTGCACGGTTGTAGCGGCGCCGGCAACGTTACTGAAGTTAAAGAAAGGAGTCGCCGCCGTTGTACCCGACTGCAGGTTTGTGCCCAGCGTTGTTACATAGATCGCCCCCGGCCCGCCCGGACCATAGCCGACGTGCCGTTTCTGAAAAGCTGCCGAAAAAAGCTGGCGGGTTGTTTTTTTGTAGGCAAGCCCCCAGACCGATCCGACAGCCAACGCATTGGCAATGCTGCTGTGCGACGGTCTGGCGTCACCGGTCGTACTATACGGAGCCCCTACAATCACGTCCCGACCACCCGCAAGCGCTGTATTGCTGACCGGTGTGGCAGTAGTCGGTGTTCCGGAAACAAAGCAGGTTGTGATTACTTCGGGATCCTGTGTACTGCAATAATTCTGCGGATAGTTAATCCCGAAATTAATGCCCGTAACGGCCGCCGTGACGGTAACGAACTGCACGTTGGTACCGTTTCCGGTGCCACGGAAGCTGCTGCGGTCACCAGACGGCAGGTTTGTAAACTCAAGCCGGAACTGGCCGGTACCGGTCGTCAGGGTATACCCGCCGGTCGATGTGGTCGTAACCGAAACGGGCGCGCTTCCGGTATTGCTGCTGTATGCCGTTACAACAACACCGGGAACCCCCACATCACCTGCTGCAACACCTGTCGCATTTGCCGGCGCAGTGCGAATCCCGTCACTGTTGAAATCACGATAGACTACCCCCGAAATTGTCTGCGCCCGCAGCCCCGGAGAAACATAGCCCAGCCCCAGCAAGAGCAGTAGCAGGCATAACAGTCTTCGTCCATAAACGGGTGATTTAATACTAGTAAAGCAATTCTCCATAATGTTTCCTAAGAGCACAAAACCGTAAACATTTTATACATAATTTTCAGGCAATGGTCATGCCAAAGGCACCTATTAATGGTTATTTTCTACTTAACTACAGCCCTAGCGCACTTTTACATCAAAATCCAGCGATCAATGAAACTAGTTTACATATTTACAAAAATAAATACTTAATTGAAATTTCGAAAAACGTATCTGTACAAAAGGTATGCCAATAGCGCAAACACTATTTCGTTAAGTAAAAAATAAAGCCCTGATCAGACACTTCCGATCAGGGCTTCATACGTATATACTTTACTGCTTCTAAATCCTTGCTTTTGTCTTCTTAATAATGACAGGAACGCAGATTTCAGGCGGACAGGCACAGTTTAACGTCAGCGTTACCGTTACGTCGCGGTAACAGCCCAGCTGGTTGTAAATCCGCACGGTGTAGGTTTTCGCTTCGATGAGTCCGCTGGCAACAACACCATCCTGCGGCAGGTTCAGCAGGGTCGGATTGGCTACCGTAAAGCTGCTGCCTTCCGAAACGGCATAGCTGTAATTACTCAGGCTATTGCCAAGACCCGTCACCGTCAGCGTTCCGTTCGGCTGCGGCTGATTAGATACGCAGGTCGGCGACTTTGCCATGACTGTGAAGACCGGAATACTGTCTTCTTCGATAATTGCCGGACAGCAGGACAGATCCGGACACTTACCCTGCACATCGTTTACCACCACACGGTACTCACCCGTCGCCGTCGCCGTATAGCTGCTCAGTTCACCGTCATAAACCATTACTTCCTGGCTGGTACCTGACCGGCGGAACCACTGATAGCGCGTATAACCGGCCGGAGCCGAGAGTTCGATCGCATAGTTCGTGCCTTTACATACCTTGATCGGAATCGACGTACAGACGCTGGACGTATCACCCGGAATCATGGCCTTGTTATAGACCACACCCTCTTCTGTTGTACTGGCCGAGAAAATAATCATGGCAGTACTGTTGGCGGGCAAGGTGGTGATGTTCCAGATACTGATCGGGTCTCCCAGTGTGAAGCTGTTTGCTACCGTCGTAGTTACCGAAGCGGGCAGGATTGTCAGCCCCATACTGACCGAATCACGGACAATTACGTTGTTGGCCGGACCGGTACCGGTATTCGTCAGTACAATGGTATAGGTCAGTAATTCGCCCAGCTGTGCTTTTGATTTATTTACCAGTTTCTCCAGCGACAGGATTGGCGTCAGTGACTGACCGACCGTTACCGTGATGTTGGCAACTCCCACACATTGCGGACCGGCCGCGCAGGTTACCGCGTAACCTGTAGTCATAGTCGGACTAACGACAATACTTGTTTTTCCATCGTCGCTGCTACCGGTAGACCAGGCAAGGGTACCGCTCTGGCAACCTGCTACCGTCAGTGTTGATGACTGACCTGCGGTAATTGTTGATGACGAGGCCGTAACGGTCAGGGCTGGTGCCGACGCGACGGTCACTTGCGCCACTACCTCAATAACCGATGTTCCGTTGGTACAGATGGCGGTATAGGAGGTTGTCTGTGCCGGATTGACGATAACACTGGCCGTTGTCTGCCCGTCTACGCCGCTTCCAATCCAGTTGATTGTGCCCAGACATCCGGTTGATGTCAGCGTAGCACTCTGACCGGCGCAGATCACCGCATCATTAACCGTGAACTCATTGGCGCCGGCGCTGCCAACCATAATCCGGCCGGTGGCCTTACAACCCGGTCCGCTGGTACAGGTTACGGTATAAATACTGCTGACCGCTGCCGGTACAACAATACTGGTTTTGCCATCATCGGCCGCTCCCGTCGACCAGTTCAGCGTACCGTTTGTACAACCGCGGGCAGAGATGGTTACCACCGTCGAGCTTGCTACCGAAGTACGGCTCACTGTCAGGCTTACCGGACTCAGGACCGTAACCATGCCCACGGCTGATGTAGCTGAGCCGGTTGATGTGGTGCAGGTCGCCGTGTAATTGGTAGTCTGGGTCAGATTCGGCGTCACCAGGCTGTTGCCTGTCGTGCCGTTCGACCACGTTACTGTCCCGTTGTTACAACCCGTCGCCGTCAGCGTAGCGCTGCTGCCGTAACATACCGTTGCCGATACAACGACTAACGACGCCGCCGGCTGGGTATTGATCGTAATAGAAGCCGTAGTTAAACAGCCCGGACCGGTCGTGCAGGTTGCGGAATAGGTCTGCGTCGTATTGGTTGGCGTCACGCTGATGACCGTACCGCTCTGCGCAGTTGACCAGGTAACATTACCCGAACAGCCAATGGCCGAGATGCTCACCGGCGTGCCGGCTGTCACAAACGTACTGCCGGCTGCCAGCGTCAGGGCCGGTTTCGGCAATACCGTAAATACGGCCGATGCCAGTGAAATAGTCTGGCAGTTCGGATCAGACGGAATTGGTTTCAGACATACATACATCACGTAGGTTGCAGATGTTGCGCCGGTATTTGCCGGAACTGCCGTTGTACTCATTGTGATACAGGCTGTTCCGTTGGTTACCGTTGCCTCGGCCACATGCAGACCGCCACTTGCCGTATACGGATTCGAAACCGCCTGCGGGAAAAGAACCAGCTCAACGGTCTGATTTGTATTTGCAGTCACACAGACCGGCGGAACGGCCTGTCCTTGACATACCGTTACCGGCGCTATGCTGCCGATACTCACACATGAACACGAAGCCGGTGCTGCGTAGGTACGGCTAACCGTACCGCAGGTCGTTCCGGATGAAATAACGGTAACGGTATGATTACCGCTTCCCGAGTTCAAGCCTGTCAGCGAGAATGTGGCGGTTGACTGACCGGCGGTGATGCTCACTACGGTTGATTTTGTGCCATCGGTAATGGTCAGGCTGGTCGCCGGACTGTTGCTCAGGCTTACCGTACCGCTTACCGCATACTGATTGGTGGCAACCGTACAGGCGCCCGGTGTAACCGTCAGGGCTATCTGGCAGGTTTTTGTTTCGGTCAGACACATGGCATCCACTTTTGCCCACTGGTTGGCATCCGTATTGCCGCCTGTTCCGGTACCGACCGCACAGACACGGATCAGGTTTGTGCCGGCCGGGGCCACATCTGACACCAGGGTATACGGGCCGCCGAAACTACCCGTGCTCAGCACATTTGTAATGGTAAAGGCTTTCGGCGTACCAACCAGCGAGGAGCCATTCAGGAACTGCAGGGTCACTGTCTGGCCATTTGCCTGATGAACACCGGCAAAGAAGGTCAGTGTATAGATCGACCCGACATTGGCAGACACGCTCTGACACATGGATGTGCTCGCACCACTTGTGTAGGCAAACGCGTAGCCATCCGGGGTATTGAAGTTAGCCGTCGGGTTCATTTCCGCTAAACCACCCGTCCATGACGGCGGCGGCGTAACGGTTGTTGTAGCCGTTGGCGTAGAAGGTAAACCCTGTTCAAAGCTGGCATTTGCCAGCAGGTTACCAGGACAAGCCAGCAGACAGCCGCCGGGGGCCGTGTATGTCTCACTTGCTGTACCACATAAGGTAGCCGATGACGTTACCGTAATTGTATGGAAACCGGTACCACTCTTAATCCCCGTCAGCGAGAAAGGTACAGCCGTGGTTGCGGCCGTTGCCGTAACCGTAATGCTCGTGGCATTGGTCGCCTGACTATCGTCGGAAATAACAAGTGTCTGCGCAACGCCGTTGGTGATAGACAGTGTGCCGGAGACGGCATACGTATTCGTTGCCGACTGGCAGGTGCCTGGTGTTACTGCCAGCGACATGGAGCACGGCGGAACCGTGGCAAAAGCGGCATCATACGTAAAGTTATTTTCACCCGCGTCGCCCAGCACAAAGCTGATAATGCCGGCATTATCGGCATCAGTGTCAATGGCATCACCGTTGGCGGTTGTCACCGAGTTAGCTTTTGTACTAAGTACCAGAGCGCTGGCACTGGTCGGGAAGCAGATGGAGTACGATCCGCCGCTGGTCAGATTCAGACCATAGGCAAATCCGGCCGCAGCTGTTCCGGCCGAATTCGTAAAATAATACTCCCCGCTACTGTTGGATGTCACGGATACACCGCCCGAAGCCAGTCCCGGACCTTTGAGCGTTACGACAACGCCGGCCAGTGCGGGTTCGCCCGGATCCTGCACACCATCGTTATCCTGATCATGCCAGACGCGGTTACCGATCATAACCGGTGCCGGATTACACAACAGTTCCAGATCACCTAAACCAGCCGCTTTTCCAAACGATGCCGGCCGGTTGTTCGGGTCACCGGCGTCCTGGCCCAATACCTGATAGACCTGGTCAGCATCTCCGGCCTGGTTATCAAAATAACGCGCACCCGCCGCCCGGAACGCAGAAGCGGGGTCAAATGTCGTGGTTACCACCTGACCGGAGCCTGCCCAGACCGCTAAACCGCCCAGCGTAATTTCCTGGTGTCCGGTTGCACCGCCGTTAATATCGGTTGATTTTCCATACATATCCTGCCAGTAGAACTCCCCGTTGCCCGGTCCCTGACCAGGATTCTGGTTTTTACCACCTGAGCTGTAGGTTATAGCCGTTGCGCCGTTGGCAGCCGTATGGGTAATCGTGGCGTTAGTTTCAAGTGTATATGTCCCGTTCGCATTGCGTCCGGCCCGCAGGATGTCGCCGGCCGAAACGCCTTCAAAGACAGCCGTTGTTCCCGGCACAGGCGCATAGTTTGCATTACCTGACTGGTGACCGAAACGATCCATCAGGCCGATAATCATTTCCCCGTTTGTATCAAATTCAATATCCGACAGTATCGGCTGCGGATACACGGTCTGCTGGTACGAAATATTAATAAAGTTACTGCTGATATCACTCCAGCTATTGATCCATGGCCGCCATGCAGCACTACCCGTATTGCCGGCAGCCGTTCCTGATTTTGTCGCAAATCCACGCGGATAATTCAGCGGAAAGGACAGCACCTGCGTGAAGTTACTCTGTGCGCCCGCCGGATCATGGACATAGACATAGCCTTGCAAAGCTGTTGCATTGGCCGGCGATGTTGTAGAGGACGAAGGCGTCGTGTCCTCACCGGTACACACCCCGCCTACATATACTTTACCCCGATAATATTTAACTGCCCATGGCCGGAACACGCCGCTTACGCAGGCCGGAGCCGTAAGCGTATGCATCGTATAGGTTGTCGGTGCGGTCCCGTTCGGACCAAGCGGCAATTCGTATAAATTCCGGTCGAATAGATTAACAACCCATAATGTTTTATCATCATCCGAAATATCCATATCCCCGACCGACATTTTACCAACCAGATCAAACGCGGCGACATCGTAGTTCGGCTCTGTTTTATCAGGATACAGGTAATTGGCAGATGGTGTTGTCGAGGACGGTGCCGTTGTCGTACGTGGATCTGTACCAACACTTATACCCAGTGCTGACAGATTAACAAACTGGGTAACCGTCGTGGAGGTAATACTGCTACTGGTTGGTGCCCCGGTATGTATTTTATAAATCTGCCCGGGACCGCCATCACCGAAGCCGGAGTGGCGTTTCATAAATGCAGCAGCATATAACGATTGTGTGCTGCGCTGATAGGCAAGCCCCCATGTAGCACCGACTGCCCCTTTGGCCAGGTAGTTATTCCGTGAATCCGGTGTTCCGTTGTACTTCCATCCGACAAGCCAGTTGTCGTCACGGGCCAGATTGGTACCGGTCGTAGCTTTCGGGTTCCCGTTGGTGTAGCAGGATGTTATCAGGAATGGATTGCCCTGGCAATAATTACCCGGGTAGTTCAGGGCAAGGTTTGCGTTGGTTGCCGGAGCCGTAACAAATTGTACGGTGGTTCCGGTACCGCTTCCTTTAAAGCCGTCAAAGTCACCTTCCTGAAGATTCGTAAACTCCAGACGATAGGATCCGGCCGCCAGGGTCAGCGTATACGTTCCCATAGTAGCGGTGTTACTGCTGGTTACGGCCGTTGCGGCTACTGCCCCTGATGTATTATATGCCGTAACCAGTACACCCGGTACACCTGTTTCAGCATACCCGGCCGTAGACGTTGTTGCTGTCGTTCCGGCTGCCTTTATACCGTCACCGTTAAAGTCACGGTAGACTGTACCCGAAATCGATTGGGCCTGTGTTAATCCTGATGTGCCAAGCAGCAACAGAAGCATGATAACCATGCATTCCGGTAGCCTGACACATCGCTTTAACGTGTGTAAACTTTTTTTTCTCATAATTGTCCGCAAAGGAATAAGCAAGTATGCTTCCTTACAGGACAAGAATTAGGCCAATCCACTAACAATAGTGCATATGTTACCGCTATCGAATTTCGGGTTTATGTCTTTTTACCGTTACCCGCTAAAACATATGATTTTTATCACATTCCAATACACAACTTGTATTATTCCGGTCTGAGTCAACAGCGTTGCGGTGGGTTATCAAATTCTATGCCATATGCATAAACAATCAGCAAACCAGGCTCTGTTACCGGTTAAACTAGCCGTATAGGGCTGCTTATGAAATCCGGTTCGGGTTTTCACTCACGAATGCGCCCCATCCGCCTTTCCTGGTTTGCTTCGTAGAACTCGTTGGCAAGGCATTCGCGTGGAAGTGGTGGCACAGCGCAATGGCCAGGGCATCGGTAGCATCAAAGAACTCCGGCTCAAGTTTTGTATGCAGCAGGGTGGCAACCATCTGGGCAACCTGCTCTTTACTGGCGTTGCCGTTACCGGTTACCGACTGTTTGATCCGGCGGGGCGCATATTCAACAATCGGAATATTCCGTGACAGGGCTGCAGCCATAACAACTCCCTGTGCACGGCCCAGTTTGAGCATCGCCTGCACGTTTTTCCCGAAAAAAGGATCTTCAATCGCCATCTCGTCCGGCGCATGTTCGTCGATCAGCCGGATAATGGTTTCGTGTAGTTTCTGAAGCTTCAGCTGATAGGTTGTATATTTGCTGAGTTTAATAACGCCGTACTGCAACATGGTCATGTCATTCCCACGGATTAAAACCACGCCATAACCGGCTATCTGGGTTCCGGGGTCAACACCAAGAATTATTTTTTCTGTGGATGAAGCAGATACGTTCATATTTTTAGCCGGTTCACTCATGTTGGCTGGTTTCTTTTATGCAAAGTAACGATTTCCGGGCCGATTCTTTACCGTACCGGCTAAATATCGATGGCCGGTTCACAGACCTGGCAGCCGGCATAAACCGGTTACCGATTCCGAAAAGTACCTTATGATCAGTGTTCTGCTCCTGTTCTCCGGTTTGTATGCCCTCTTTACAATAACGCTCTGGCTCATCTGGTTACGCATACCCTCAGGCATATACGTCGGTCAGCCCGCCCCGCCCCTGCCCAGGCTCTCGGTGGTTATTCCGGTACGGAACGAAGCGGACCACATTGCGGACTTGCTGGCCGACCTTGACCGGCAGACCTACCGGCATTTTGACGTGATTGTCGCCGACGACGCGTCTACTGATCAGACTGCGGCCATTGTACAGGCGTTCATCCGGAAAGCATCTTTTCCGCTGACGCTGCTTCCCTTACAGGAAACCGGCACGGCGTCGCCTAAAAAACGGGCGATTACCCAAAGCATCCGCCAGGCTACGGGCGATCTTATTGTGACCACCGACGGCGACTGCCGGGTAGGGTCCGGCTGGCTGGAAAGTCTGGCTGTCTTTTACCGGCAGACCGGCGCCAGGCTCATCAGCGGGCCGGTTACCTTTCTGCCACCGGCCGGCCCGGCTACCGGACGCCTGTTTACCGCCCTGCAAACCGTTGAATTTGCAAGCCTGATCGGTTCGGGAGCCACAACGCTGCATGCAGGCGTCCCGACGATGTGTAACGGAGCAAACCTTTGCTACGAAAAAGCCGTTTTTCACGAAGTCGGCGGCTTTGCCGGTGTTGACCACCTGGCTTCTGGCGACGATGAGTTTCTGATGCATAAAATTGCCCGGAAATATCCGTCGGGGGTTCGCTTCCTGAAAAATCCGGACGCCATTGTCTTGACGGAAGCCCATCAGTCACTGACGGCGTTTTATAATCAGCGGCGGCGCTGGGCTAGCAAATGGCAGGCTTACCAGAGTCGCTGGCCATCGGTGCTGGCCGTTTTTATTTTTCTGAGTAACCTGATGCCGCTTATCGGTCTGGGGTGCTGGCTGGCCGGCCTCATCACCGGCAAATGGTTTGTGATAAGCCTGTTGCTAAAGGTTTTGCCGGAGTTTTTGTACTTACGGCAAATTCTTCTTTTTTTACAAAAAAAATCACTGATACCCGCCATCTTTTTAACGGCGGTGGTTTACCCGTTTTACGTTGTTTTTTTCGGATTAGCCGCCCAAGGCAAAGGATACCAGTGGAAAGGAAGAAAACTTAACTGAAGCCTGATGGAGGTACCGGTCTTTGTACCGGCTGCTTTACCGTCTCCGGCGGGCCTCACAGACTGCGAACGACCTTGTCATTCTTTTTGCACAAATCTAATTGTCTGCTCCGGAGTATCTATCCGGACTTCTGGTGGAAATCCGATGATTCAGAGCGGATTATTTACCTGACATTTGATGATGGTCCCATCCCTGAGGTCACAGAATTTGTACTGGAGCAGCTGGACAGGTACGCGGCTCAGGCAACCTTTTTCTGTATCGGCGATAACGTGCGGAAGCACCGCGATATTTTCTATAAGGTGATTGAAGCCGGTCACTATATCGGCAATCATACCTTCAACCACCTCAACGGATGGAAGAATGAAGACGTGACCTATCTTGAAAATATACAACGCTGTCAGCAGGAAATCGGCTTTGATACCCCGTTTTTCCGTCCGCCCTATGGCCGCATAAAAAAAAGCCAGGCGGCTCAGTTACTCGATCAATATGCCGTTGTGATGTGGGATGTGCTGTCCGGTGATTTTGATCAGTCAATGGCCCCGCAAACCTGCTTACGGAAAACCATCCAATATACCGAGCCCGGCTCCATCGTCGTCTTTCACGACAGCTGGAAAGCCTGGCCCAATATGCGGTATGCGCTGCCGCGTATGTTGTCACACTTCAGCGAACGCGGTTACCGGTTTCAGGCCCTGCCCCAGCCGGTGTATGCATAATCCGTATATCAGCATTGACGGCTGAACCGGCAACGCCTTCTTCTTCCTGATAAGTTTTTAAACATCTTCCATAACCTTGCTGGTTATATAGGTAAGTAATGCATTCTTAACCAGCAACGTTATGAAAAAAGTAATTTACAGAAGCGCCTGTAGCCTGCCGGCCCCGGGCTTCCCCGTTCGTTATAATCAACCATACTAAGCCATGATAGTCGTACGGTCATTGCACCGGGTGATTATTTCGGTGCAGTATTTTATCATTTACGCGTGGGCGGTACTGCGGCATCTGCTGCCCCACGTGCTGCTGCTGCTGCTCGCGTATGTGCTGCTGTCGGGTGGTCCGCAGGTGCAGGATGTATTCCGCTCCCTGAACGCCGGCGCACCCAACCTGCTGACGAATATTCCGTTTCTGGCCATGACCGGCTTTACCATCGCCTGGGGCGTCAGCCTCTGGTTCTGCGGCCGGCTGCTGCTGTCCCTGGCCGACGTACGGGGCCCTAAACTGCTGGATACCTTTCACCGTTTTCCGCGGCATGAATCCCGCCGTGAACGCGAACGACTGAGCGATTTTATTGCCCAGATTCCGGCCATTCTCGGCCTGTTGCCGCCGCTGCTGATCAGTCTTGCCTTTGCCGGCACCGAAAACCGTAAGCTGTTTTACGTGCTCTGGTTCTACGGCCTGACCATTGCCCTGGGGTTATGGTTTACGTATCACCGGCAACTGCTCCGGATGGTGTTGCCAGACATTCGTTTTGATCCGTTTCTGTACAAACCCGACCGCCGTCACTGGCGCGACATCTGGCGGCTTTCTGATACGTATTCACGGATCTGTTACATCCTGCTGGCTGTTAATTTTGCGCTATGGCTGGCACTGATCTTCGTCCCGGACCAATGGCCGGTGATCTGGCAGGCAGGGCCGGTCGGTATTCTGCTGATTGCCTTTACGTGGCTTACGCCCCTGGTCAGTTACCTGACCTATCTCAACCGGCCAACGCGCCCCGTACTGGTCCTGCTGACGTGCTGGATCGTGCTTTGTAGTTATTTTAATGACCATACCCTGTTGCGGTTTACCGAAGCAGGGCAACGCGGACCGGTAGTCCGGCAGTCGGCGCTGATTCACCCGGCGGCGGCGGGCGCCAACCGGTCGCTGGCCGCACTCGCCGACACACTGTCCGGTACGGCTACCGGTATTGTCCGGCCGGGGATACACCGGCATCTAAGGCAATGGATCGCTCATCGTAACGCCTGGCCGACCGATACCATGCCCGTTTTTATTGTAGCAACAGAAGGCGGCGGAATCCGGAGCCTCAACTGGACAACGGGCGTTATCCAGCAGCTTGATTCAATGATTCCCGGCTTTTACAAGCAGCTTTTTGCCATCAGCGGGGTGTCGGGCGGAGGCGTCGGAGCAGCTTTTATGACGACGTTCCGACGCGATGTGGCAACCGTAACGCCGGCCAACCAGCGGCAGTTCCGGCAGGCGACCAACGACGATTTTCTGTCGCCGGTTATGGGGGCACTGCTTTTTCATGAAACGTTGCAGAAAGTACTGCCTTTTCCGGTGCGGCAGTTCAACCGCAGTAACTGGCTGGAGGATGCCTGGAGCGCATCCTATTACCATCATTTACAGCTCCGTTCGCTGGATAAGCCATTTTTATCGCTCTGGTCGGCGGCTGATTCGCTTGACCATCCGAGCCTGTTTCTGAATGCGGTTATTACCGAAAGCGGGCAGAAAGGCATTCTGAGTAACCTTCAGCTGGATTCGCAATACTTCCGCGATGTGGTTGACATCTACGGTATTACGCGGCGGGATATTCCGATCAAAACCGCCGCCTCACTGACTGCCCGTTTTCCGTGGCTATCATCGGGCGGGTTAATTACCTATCCTGACGGCCGCCCGTTCGGCCACGTTGTTGATGGCGGATACTGGGATAACACCGGTCTGGAAACAGCCTTGTCAATTCTGACAGCCATTACTCCTGATATTCAGCAGTTTAACAAAAACCCAAAACGGCCGTTTGTTATTCAGCCGGTAGTACTTTACCTCAAAAATACCTTGCTGGATGATGAGTGCGATGTTTCCGATTCGTATTTCGACTGGCTCATTCCGATTGTCGCCTCCATGAACGCGAACCAGCGGAAATCCGGTACGGTCTCAAACCTCACCGAAAACCTGCTGCACAATTATCAGCCTGTGGTCCCCTATCACATTATCCAGCTTGACCGGAAAACCGGTGTCCCTTTACCTTTGGGCTGGTATCTTTCCGAAGATGCGAAACATGACCTCTGGCGTAAAGTCAATGCCTTTGCCGGAAGCCACAAAGAGGTCATAAAAACAGTACAACATTTTTTCAATAACGGATCCAGGACAAAATATTAAAAAAGAATGTTTATTTTCGGAGCGTATTACATGGACCTTTCTAAACCGTGCGCGCTACCAACCTCCTTTTTCCCGTTTTCTGGGCCATAACCGGCATTGAAATCAGTGGAGACCTGCTTGATATTGCGTGGATGCATTTGGGCTTTAAGCCACTCATCATGATTTCGCTCATGCTCTTTGTCTGGCAACACCGTCCGCTGCTGACCATGTTTAACATCGTGATCTACGTGGTTGCG
>NZ_CAMFHL010000145.1 GCF_945952095.1 uncultured Arsenicibacter sp.
CTACATGGCCATGGGCTGCGACAAAATCGTGGCAGAACCAAACACCATCACCGGATCAATCGGCGTGTTCTCGCTGTTATTTAACACCGAAACGTTCTTTAAAGATAAACTGGGTATTACCTACGACCGCGTTAACACCAACGCTAACTCCGACTTTCCGGCAGTGACCCACGAAATGTCGCCGTTCCAGAAAAAAACCATGCAGCAAAGCACGGAACGCATCTATGCTGCCTTTACCGGCAAAGTAGCGGAAGGCCGTAAACTGCCGGTAGACAGCGTGCGGAAAATCGCATCCGGCCGCGTATGGACCGGTATCCAGGCAAAAGCCAACGGCCTGGTCGATCAGCTGGGCGGTCTGGATGATGCCGTTAAACTGGCGGCTAAATCGGCAAAACTGGGCGAGGGTGACTACCGCGTGAAGTATCTGCCACGGAAAAAAGACTTTTTCGAGCAGTTGTTCAGTTCATTCAGCGACGACGAAGAGACAAAGCTCCGGGCGCAGCTCGGCGACTTAGCCCCTTACGTGACTTACCTGAAAAAACTGAAAACGATGCAGGGCATTCAGACCCGCATGCCGTTCGAACTGAAAATAGACTAATTTTCATTCACTACTCGTGGTAATACAAAATGGCCGGTTTACGAACTGGCCATTTTTGTTTACTTTTCCAGTATGATGCCGTCGCAGCCCGTCCGTTTTGATGTTTTTGCACTGATTATTCTCCTTGGAATTGTGCAGGGCATTTTACTGGGAATTTTCTTTCTGACAGGGAGCCGCCGGTTAGATCCCGGTAACCGCTGTCTGGGCTGGATGATGCTGGCTGTAACCAGCATGACGACGGAAATCTTTCTGAATTATACCAATTACATGTTCCGGATGCTGGAGATTGTCGACTTTTCGGAGCCCGCCAATTTTCTGCCCGGCCCTTTATTTTTCTTTTTTGTCTATACCCGCACGCACCTGACCCTGCCCAAACGCTGGTGGCTGCACCTGATTCCCTTCGGAATCTGGACCCTCAACGCCGTCACCTGGCTTTATCAGCCGGTTCGTTTTAAATATAATTCTTACATCGAATCCCACCATCCTGAGCTACCTTTTATTGAGCCTAGCCCGCACTATTTACCGGAAGACGTTACCGGTCTACGGCCGTTCGTTACCGAAATGACTTTGGTAAGTCTGCTGATCTACGTGACCTGGTCGTTTCTGATTATCGGACAAACCTTCCGCAAGCAAGGGGCAGGCTTTTTCAGCAGCCAGCCGCCTTATCTGGCCCGTATCCGCAACCTGACGATTGGCATCAGCCTCTTACCGGTTCTTATCCTCATTGTTAAACCCAACTTTCATAATGATCTCGGCGACTACATGCTGGCCTGTTACATTACGGTAACGGTTTATCTCACTACGATTACGGTCATGAGCGGTTCCAGCTTTTTCCGGTCCGCCCCCCTGCCCGTTCCGGAACAGCACCAGGAGATGCCGGAGGAGCCAAAGAAAAAATATGAGAAGTCGGCGTTATCGGAAGAGATCGAAGACACGTTACTCAACCGGCTGACCCGATTGCTGGCGACTGAACAACCTTACCTCGACAGTGACCTGACCCTGTCGAAACTGGCGCAACGGCTGAATACCTCACCCCACCACCTGTCGCAGGTACTTAACAACCGGCTTCAGCAGAGTTTTTTTGATATGCTGGCACAATACCGCGTACAGGCAGCACAGCAGCTTTTGCAGGACCCCGCCAACAGCCACCTCAAAATCGACGAAATTGCCGAACGCGTCGGTTATAATTCTACCTCGGCGTTTCACACCGCGTTTAAGCGGCTGGCCGGGCAAACACCTGCCCAATACCGGGCGTCGCAGGCAACGTCAGGCAGCTGATGCCCGCCTCCGGACTTCGTACCAATCGGGATGAACTTCTTAATCCCCGGAAAATAGCCGTTCCCAGCCAATAGCAAGGCAATTTTGGGGCATCAAACTAATTTGACAACAAAAGCTATGATGCCCGGTCAGACTGCCAACTCAACCACGACAACAACCGCACAACCACTTGCTACCCGCCGGTACGACCTCGACCGGCTCCGTGTATTTGCCATCCTTGTCTTGCTTTTTTACCATACCGGTATGATGTATGTCAGCTGGGGCTGGCACATTCAGAGCCAGGAAACCAGTGTCGTTTTTGAAACGGTCATGCGGTGGCTGCATCGCTGGCGGATGCCGCTGCTGTTTTTCATATCGGGTGCCGGTACGTTTTTCGCATTACGAAAACGCAGCTACGGAGCCTACGCCTCAGAACGGTTCAAGCGCCTGTTTGTGCCGCTGGTATTCGGTATGTTTGTAATTGTACCGCCGCAAATCTACCTCGAATGGCTGTTCCGGGGCCGTTTCTCGGGCTCCTATGCGGAGTTTTATCCCAACGTATTCGGCTTTCAGCCGTATCACGACGGCGGCACCGGCGGAGCCTTCAGCTGGCATCACCTGTGGTTTATCTGCTACCTCTTTCTGTATTCGCTGATCAGCATTCCGGTGTTTATGTTCCTTAAGTCGGCCGGCGGTCAGCGGTTTGTTGACCGTATCGAACGGCTGACGGCACGCAAAGGTGGTGCACTGTGGCTGGGTCTGGTCATCTTTATCAGCCAGTTGATGACCCGTCCCTTTTATCCCGACGAGACCCATGCACTGCTCAACGACTGGGCCTACTTTGTTGAAAACCTGCTGCTATTCTGGCTGGGCTATATACTGGTAAGCCGCCCTGTATTCTGGCAACAACTGGCAGACCAGCGCCGGATTTTTCTGGTAGCCACCCTTCTGTTTACCGTTGTCATGTACGCCATGCCGATCATCTTCGGCTTCGACCGGATCGATACCGAATTACCGCTTGACGTTACCTACTTTTTTAATAACCTGCTGCTGATGTGGGCCTCAGTGCTTATGTCGGTCGGGTACAGTTACCGGTACATAAACCGGAATCACCGGCTGCTGCCTTACCTGAACGAAGCCGTTTATCCGTTTTACATCCTGCACCAGACCGTGATTGTCATCATCGGCTATTGGGTGTTGAAACAAAATTTCGGCGTGTATGGCGGTTTCCTGTTTACCAGCCTGGCCACGCTGCTGGTATGCGCAGGGCTGTACTGGTTTATCATTCGTCCGTTCCGGCTAACCCGCTTTTTGTTCGGTTTAAAATCCTGATTTCTCAAAAAAGTACAGGTAACCTGAACGTGAGATTATGTATCGTAAAATAAATATTTCGTAAATTGTCCGTTCATTATGAACGCTCTGTATGATTCGTTTACTTCATCTCACAATTTTATTCTGTATTCCGCTTTCCCTTTTTGCACAAATCAACAAACGTCCGCTAACGCATGCCGACTATGATCGCTGGCAGAGCGCACGTTCCGAAAAGATTGCAGCCAACGGCCAATGGATCAGCTATCAGGTCGATGTTCAGGAAGGCGACGGGACGCTTTATGTCCGGCAAAGCAATCGCAGTACAGCGGCTAATGTACCGCAGGAATTCCGGTTCCCGCGCGGATATCAGGCTCAGTTTACCGCCGACAGCAAGTTTCTGGTAGCCAAGCTCAAAGCCCCTTACGGCGATACGCGCAAGGCGAAACTGAAAAAGAAAAAGCCGGACGAAATGCCGAAAGACAGTTTGCTGGTACTGAACCTGTCGACCGGTCAGGTAACGCGTTTCCCGAATGCCAAATCATTTGTGATCAGCAAAAACGGCGGCAACTGGCTGGCCTTTTTGCAGGAACGCAAAGAAGCCGGTGCTACCGGGCTGACCGCCGAGGCCCGTCCTACGCCCGGACGCCGCCGGAATGACGCCGACACTGATACCGATCTGACAGCAGAAGCCGACACAACGGCTCCGGCGCCGAAAACCGCCGCCCCCCGCTCGCAGTCGGCGGGTGCCCGCGCCGCTGCCGTCAAAAAGCCGAAAGGTGATGACCTGATTATTGTTAACATGGCCGACGGCTCGAAACAGATGATCCGGTACGTCAGCAGTGTAATCGCTTCCGACAACGGCAAATCGATTTTCTTCAGCCGCGAATCGCACGTTGACTCCCTGAAGGCCGGTCAGAATCCGGTGCCGGGCGTATATCTGTTCGATACCCGCAGCCAGCAGATCGCGACGATTGACACCAGCTCGAAACGCAAAATCTATAAAGGTCTGGCCATTGATACCACCGGAACGAATCTGGCATGGATCGCCTCGGCCGACTCTGCCAACGCCGAAGTAAAAGCCTTTACGCTGTATTACAAAAACATGCAGCCGCTTACGGGAGCCGTTGCCAGCGGTAAAAAAGCTAAAACGACAACCGTAGCGCCGGCCGTGTGGACCATTGCCGACACGACCACCAAAGCCCTGCCGAAAGGCTGGTCGATCAACGAATTTACGACACCGCGCTTCTCGAAAGACGGTAAGCGCCTGTACTTTGCCACAGCACCGATTCCGCAGAAGTCCATCAAGGATACCCTGACGCCGGACGAAGAAAAGGTGAAAATGGACATCTGGAGCTGGACCGACAGCCGGTTGCAGCCTATGCAGCAGAAACGGTTGCGGGAAGAAAAAGAGCGCGGTTTCCTGACGGTCTGCGACCTGACGACCAACTTACCGGCCACGGCTACAGCCCGCCCCGGCAATGTGGTGATGCTGGCCAGCCGCGAGGTACCGAACGTACGCCCTGACTACAGCAAAAACCCGCGCTATCTGCTGGGTTCCAGCGACCTGCCCTATCAGGTAATCAGCTCATGGGATCCGGGCCACACCGACCTGTACCTGATTGATACGCAGACCGGCGACAAAAAGAAAATCAGCAATGACCTGATGGCGTCGGAAGTACAACTCTCGCCGGGCAACAAATATGCGTACTGGTTCGACGAGCGGGATTCGCTGTGGCGTGCCTACTCGATTGCCGACAGCAAACTGATCGACCTGACGAAAGGTCTGCCGAGCAAGTTTTTCGACGAAGAGCACGATACCCCGAACCTGCCGGGCAGTTATGGTACTGCGGGCTGGACAGCCAACGACAAATACCTCTGGTTGTATGACCGCTACGACATCTGGCAGATTGACCCGACCGGCCGCGAAAAGCCGCTGAACCTGACTATGGGCTGGGGCCGTCAGAATAAGGTACGGTTACGCCGCGCCGATCTGGAAGAAAGCGAAGAACGTTTCGATAACGAACCGATCAATGCCGCCGAATCGCTGTATCTGACCGGTATCTGGGAAAGCGACAAGCATACCGGTATCCTGAAAGCCATGCCGGCAAAGAATAACGAACGGCAAATCAGCATCCTGACGCAGAGTAACCACCGGTACTTCGGTTTGTCAAAAGCTAAAAACGCGCCGGTTGTTACGTATTACAAAGGCAACTTCCAGGAGCCGATCAACCTCTACCAAACCGATACAACACTGGCTTCTCCGGTGAAACTGACCAAGGTAAATCCACAGCAGGACAGCATTCGCTGGGGTAGCGTGGAGCTGGTAAACTGGATGGGCACCAACGGCGTGAAGCTGGAAGGCCTGCTCTACAAACCGGAAGGCTTTGATCCGAAAAAGAAATACCCGATGCTGGTGTATTTCTACGAACGCAACAGCGAAACCCTGAACGACTACAAGGCACCGTCGCCGAGCCGCTCGACAATCAACATCGCTTATTGTGTATCAAACGGGTATCTGGTATTCGTACCGGACATCGTGTATACAACCGGTCAGCCGGGCCCGAATGCCTACGACTGTATCGTACCGGGTGTCCTGAGCCTGATCGACAAAGGCTTCGTAAACCGCGACCGCATTGGTATTCAGGGACAAAGCTGGGGTGGTTACCAGACGGCTTACCTCATCACCCGCACAAACCTGTTCCGCGCAGCGGGAGCCGGTGCACCGGTGGCCAACATGACCAGTGCTTACGGCGGTATCCGCTGGGGTACGGGTATGAGCCGGATGTTCCAGTACGAAAAAACGCAGAGCCGGATTGGTGGTACCCTGTGGGATAAGCCGCTGAACTACATTGAGAACTCACCGCTGTTCTTCGCCAACCGCGTGGAAACGCCGTTGTTTATGACGCACAACGACGCTGACGGTGCCGTACCGTGGTACCAGGGCATCGAGTTTTTCTCAGCCCTGCGCCGGTTAAACAAGCCGGTCTGGCTGCTGGTGTATAATGGTGAAGATCACAACCTCGTGCAGCGCCATAATGCCAAAGACCTGAGCGTCCGGATGTATCAGTTCTTTGACTACTATCTGAAAGACGCGCCGATGCCCCGCTGGATGAGCGAAGGCCGCTCGGCCGCCGAGAAGGATCGAGGCGATATGAAGTACTAAACGCCCTGTCATAAAAAAGGCCCCGCCGGAGATTCCGGCGGGGCCTTTTTTATGGGTTAACCAGCACCCGGTCTCCGTGGCTGGGCGGCACGGAAATAACCAGAAAGACAGCTTCCTGATCCGACTCATTCCGGACCTGGTGGGCCTCCCCCGCCAGTACCTGCATTCCCTCCCGGGCACTGAGCCGGTGTAGTTGCCCGCCCGCTTCGATGGTCAGCCTGCCGTCGAGTACGTAGAAGAACTGAATCGTCCGTTCGTGGTAATGCCAGACCTCGGCCCGCCCGGGCGGCACCCGCTCCTGAATCACACTCACGGCCGGATGGCTCATCAGGTGCCAGCCATCACAATCACCGCCCCAGACGTAATGCGGGGCATTTTCTATCGATACAGGCTTCATGATGGTGTCGTTATCGTAAGCTGAAACAGATCGTCACGGGTGTAATGTCCGATCACGTCGAAATCGAGTTTGCTTTTGATGACCTCGTCCAGGTCAAGGTCAGCCACCAGCACACCCTCCTGATCCCAGAGCGGACCGGCCAGAATTTCGCCCTGCGGCGATACAATTACGCTGCCGCCCCGGCAACTAATATCCTCCGTGGGATCGGCAAGGGCAGCCCGACAGGCTTCCGGATAGTCTTCCATGCGGAAAAACTGGTTGCAGCCCAGTACGTAACACCGGCCTTCGCAGGCAATGTGCTGCATGGTGGCGATCCAGGTCGGACGGGCATCGGCGGTCGGGGCAATGTAGATCTCTACCCCTTGCCGGTACATCGCCATCCGGGCCAGCGGCATGTAGTTTTCCCAGCAGATCAGCCCGCCGAGTTTACCGATTTCCGTATCAAACGCCAGCAGGCTATCGGCTCCGCCTTCGGCCCAGACCAGCCGTTCGACGCCGGTTGGCTTTATTTTCCGGTGTTTGCCCAACAGCGCTTGTGTCGGAGAAATATAAACGGACGTGCAGTACAGGCTCCCGTTGACGGCATCGCGCTCGGTAATGCCCGCAACCAGCCACACCCCGTACTGACCGGCGATCCGTTCCAGCCTCGCCAGATCGTCGCCACCGACGTCTACACTCTGCTGCCAGTAGGTTTTATACAACTCACGGCCTGCATCCGTCCGCCGGCCAATGGTTGCGCCAAAGGTAAATCCGCGCGGATAGCCGGGAATAAACGATTCCGGAAACACCACCAGCTGCACACCCTGTTCTGCCTGAGCAGCCACCAGTGTCTCAAGTTTCTGTAGTGTTTTCTCCTTATCAAAAAAGACCGGAGTAGCCTGAACAACAGCAGCTTTTATCGTCATACGACAGTTTATCAGAAATCTTAACCAACAATTAATGTGTTACCAGGTCCGGAACAGATTGGTGCGGACAAGGTCTGCGTCCCCGATACGGCTACCGGATGCAACAACACAGCCTGCAAAAATCAGTATTTTCATAACGTCTGCCAACAGGAGAATTTTTGTATACATGTACCACATATAAATTTTCATTACCTTAGCAGCCGGAAATGCATCATGAACGCTGAGGGAAACGTACTATGAGTGAAAAAACAGAATTGCCGCTAGATCTAATGCCCATTGTGTCGACCACAATGGCCGACCAGGTTGAAGAGCGGCTACGCGAATATATTACCAATAAAGCGTTTAAACCAGGCGATGCCATACCGAAAGAGATAGAACTGGCTGAAGCACTGGGTGTGAGCCGGAATGTTGTCCGTGAAGCGCTGAGCCGGCTGCGGATGCTGGGCATGATCGAAACCAAAAAACGCCGGGGTATGGTGCTGGCCCAACCGGATATTCTGAGCGGTATGGAACGCATGCTGCACCCGCATATTCTGGGCATCGACACGCGTAAACAAATCTTTGAGTTCCGGTTAGTGCTTGAAGTGGGTCAGGCATCATTACTTTTTGCCCGCAAAACTGAAGAAGGCATTCAGAAACTGGAGGGAATTGTACAGCGTGAAGCACTGGTTCAAACGACAGAAGAAAAAGTAGAATGCGAAATTGCCTTTCACTCCGCCCTTTACGAAATGGCTGGCAATGAAACCATTAAGCGTTTCCAGGCGATGTTGATGCCTGTTTTTGAGTATGTAGTGGAATATGAAACCGAGCATCAGTTCCATGCCGTCGGATCGGTCACACATCAGGACTTAGTAGATATTCTGAAGCACGGTACGGCTGCCGATTTTGCCAGCGGTATGCTGAAGCACCTTGAACCTCATACTATTTTATTGACCTGAAGCATACGTGCATCAGGCCCTCTTCTTTAACTATTCAGCAAAAAACTTGTCATAAATTAGGAAATACTTGTATCAGGCATTTCCTTTGTTTTTATATGTAGTACATAAGCTCATTACTGTTTTATTTATCCGGAACAGAGAATTCCATTCGTATACCCTGAATCCTGCAAGCTGACTTAGTCCGCCTGCCTGTTTAAACAACATACCTTAACCCTTTTTACAAATTATGAAACAAGCCGGTCTTACGTACAATTGGCGTTCCGGGGCATCGGCACTCATCGGTCTGGTGGCTATAACCGCCATCATCGCCATGCGGTCCCTGAGCGACAGCACCCTGATCATCAGCCAGAAGCAATTTACCACACCGGTACTGAAAGGAAAAGCCGACAATCCGGTGTTACGGATTCACCTGCGTGTTACAGAACCAAACCGGACGATCGCCGGATTTACGTTCTCGACTACCGGTACGACAAATCTCAAGGACCTGAAACACGCGCGGGTCTTTTATTGCGGCCGCGACTCGGTTCTGGAAAAAGGGACCGGCACACGCACCGGCAGCCTGTTCGGCGTGGCAGAACGCATCAGCAACACCTTTACCATAGCGGGGAATCAGTTACTGGAACCAGGCGATCATTACTTCTGGCTGTCTTACGAACTGGCGGATCAGGCAGATTTACTACACGTTGTGGATGCCGCCTGTACCGGTGTCAAAACAGAACAGACTACCCTTGCTGTCCGCGCACCCGCACCAGGCATTACGCAACGGATTGGTCTGGCCCTCCGAAAACATATGGACGATCAGGTGCACACATTCAGGATTCCCGGCATGGCAACCACGAATCAGGGCACGTTGCTGGCGATTTATGATGTGCGCCGCGAAAGTGCACGCGACCTGCAGGGCGACATTGACATTGGCCTAAGCCGCAGCACCGACGGCGGAAATACCTGGGAGCCCATGCGGATTGTCCTGGATAAAGGCACATGGGGTGGCCTGCCGCAAAAGTTCAACGGGGTATCGGACGCCTGTATTCTCGTTGACCGGCAATCAAATACCATATACGTGGCCGGCCTGTGGATGTATGGCGTTAAAAACGACCAGGGCCAGTGGGTTGAAGGGCTACAGGAAACCAGTAAAGACTGGAATCACCAGTGGCGTACGAAAGGCTCGCAACCAGGCTTCGACGTAAAACAAACGGCGCAGTTTCTGCTAACCAAAAGCACCGACGATGGTAAAACATGGAGCGAGCCGGTTAATCTGACGCAGATGTGCAAACAGGAAGACTGGTGGCTTTGGGCACCGGCTCCCGGACATGGAATTACCCTGACCGACGGCACACTCGTTTTTCCGACTCAGGGACGGGACAATACCGGTGAATCCTTTTCGAACATTACGTATAGCCGCGACAAGGGCAAGACCTGGAAAACAAGTCCGAAGGCTTACAACGCCAGCACAACCGAAAATATGGCCGTAGAACTGTCTGACGGGTCGGTGATGCTCAATATGCGGGCAAACAAAAACCGGACTGATCCCGGCGAAACCAACGGACGGGCCATTGCCGTAACCCGTAACTTGGGCGAAACCTGGCAAGTGCATCCGACGTCGTTCGGGGCCTTACCTGAGCCAACCTGTATGGCCAGTATTCACCGGCACGACTATACGGCGGGCGGACGCAGGAAAAGCCTGCTCGTTTTCGCTAATCCGGCTTCCCGAACCGCCCGCGAGCATATTACGGTTAAAGTCAGTTTTGATGATGGCATGACCTGGCCGGAGAAAAATCATCTGCTACTCGACGAACTGAAAGGACGTGGCTACTCCTGCCTGACATCCGTCGATGAAAAAACCGTGGGCATTATTTACGAAAGCAGTCAGGCCGATATGGTTTTCCAGAAAATTCCGCTGGCTGAGCTGCTGAAATAATAACCAAAATGAGCCGGTTTTCCGGGGCCGAAACCAACCCCGGAAAACCGGCATTACTACTTAAAGCCGTCAACCGGCAGTTCTTTAAAGAAAATTCCTTCGTAAGGGCTTTTCTGCCCTGCTTCATACAGACAAGCCAGATTACCGGCCGGCGTTACCACAAGGTTTGAATACGCCGAAGGACCTTCGTAAACCACCTGTCGGGCGGCCCAGGTTTTCCCCTGATCATACGACAGCCGGACGGTCATATTAACCCTCGCCTTCTGACTGGCCGGATTGGAGAATGCCAGAAATGGTTTTCTGCCTTTGTGCTTATACCACAGCAAACTTCCCTGACATACCGGCTCGATTAAGGTAGTATCGCCCTGTAGCGGTGCCCAGGATTGGCCCCCATCCGTACTGGTCGATACCTGACGCACGCGGACACTGGTGTAGTTCCGCATGTTCAGCATCAAAACGCCTTTGGGCAGTTCGGCAACGCTGCATTCGTTAACCTTATCCCCCAGCGTTGTGCCGCCTAGCTGCCAGGTTTTCCCGCCGTCGTCCGAAAAGATGCTGTGCGAGAAATACTTTTTTGTTCCGGCTTCAATATGGTCGCACGGAATCACTAACCGGCCCCGGTATTTTTTGTGCTCCAGCTGGATACCGTTGCAGGGACCGGTAGCATACCAGGTCCAGTCGGGACGTTTGACCGCTGAGGTTATCTCACGGGCCGTTGACCAGCTGACACCCTCGTCCGTTGATGATAGAACAAACACCCGGCGGGTGTCTTTGCTGCTGCCGTCGATGATCTGCTTTTCATGATCGCTGCCCAGGTTCCAGGTTGCTACCAGCACAATGTTGCCGGTCTTTGCATCGACCACCGGAGCCGGGTTGCCGCAGGTGTTGCCGGCATCGTCCCAGACCATGCTCATGCCGGACCACGATTTTCCGCCGTCCGCCGAGCGCTTTACAACAATATCAATGTCACCGGCATCACCGCAACCCGTCCGGCGGGCTTCGGCAAAGGCCAGCAGTGTTCCTTTCGTCGTTTTGATAATGGCGGGTATGCGGAAACATGCATACCCGTTATCGCCTGCCCTGAACAAGGCATTTCCTTCCTGCGCAAAGCCGGTGCCGGCTACCAGAAAAGCGGCGATGAAACTGAGGGTTTGCCAAATGCGGTAATTCATACGTCGGTTTGGTTGAGGGATTTGTTGCCTGTTAGTTATCCGTGAAATCATCGGTGCGGGGTTTCAGGAAAGCCAGTTGTAGCGCAACGGCGATGATGACCAGCACCACCAGCATGGCGAAAGCCTCGCCTAACCGGTTGTTGTCAGAAAACTTCCCTAATACCGTCGTAGCCATCGCCCCGGCAAATACGCTTAACATATTCATCAGGCCGTAGGCCGTTGCTCGGTACCGGCCCGACACAAACTGGCAGACAATCGGCATATTGTTGGCATCGAACATACCGAAGCCAAAACCAAAGCAAACCGCTGCCAGCACCGACTGCACCAGCGAATGGCCATAGCCCACCAGCAGCAGCGCCGGAATGGTCAGCGATACGCCGATGGCCCCCGTATACAGGCGTGCCCGCAGATTTTTCCGGCTCCACCGGTCCGATAGCCTGCCCCCGAAGAGGACGCCGATCAGGGCCGAAACCGAAATGGCAATCGTAGCAATCGGGCCTGCTTTAGCCATACCAATGCCCAGGTTTTCGGAGAACAGGGTTGGCAGCCAGTTTTTAACCGCCCACCCCGGAATGCCCGGCAAGGTGAAATAAAGCAGGATGATCCAGAAAGAAGGATTTTTTACCAGCAGCATGAGGCCCTTAAATAACGGCGGCTTCGTCATACCGACCTGATCATCAGCCGGAAGCTGTTGTTTATCTTTCAGGAACACCAGCAGGACAAGCGAATAGCCCATGCCTATGAACCCGAAAAGGCTGAAGGTAAACTGCCACGAAAACTGCTGCGCAATGGTGGCCCCGAAGCCGCCAAGCGCCTGCCCGATATAAATGCCGGTAACGTGTATGGCGATTGCCAGCGACCGGGTGCCGGAAGGATGAAAGTCGGCGATCATGGCCAGACTCGCCGGAATATACAACGCCTCGCTGACACCCATCAGCGCCCGCAGGGCATACAATTCACTAAACGTTGTCGCGTGGCTCATGGCGTAGGTCACCAGCGACCACACAAACAAACTGCCCACAATCAGCCACTTCCGGCTGAATTTGTCAGCCACCATACCGGCTACCGGACTCATGATGCCATAAATCCAGAGAAAAACGGCCATGAGCCGGCCAAAGTTGGTGGCCGATTCCAGCTCATGGATATCCAGCTGCATGCCTTCGCGCATCGTCGACAGCATTTGCCGGTCGAGGTAGTTCAGCATGGCAACCACCCAAAGTAATCCTACTAATACCCAACGATAGGTCTTATCTGTCTGGCTCTTCATCGCTCATTCGGTTACGTTAGTCAGTTGAGCCAAAGTACGTTGGGTGTACGCGTACCCGGACGGGCTTCTCCCCCGGGTATCACATATCCGCCTCTCCACGGAACCAGCGGTGTTGTAACGGGCAGGTACGTGCTCGCATTAGGGTTTGACGCCGCATCCGGCCGGATAGCGACCGGAAATTGTTGCTGCACAGTCCATTTACCGCCCGATAGCGGTAGCGTAAGGATGTCCGTACTAAAGCCGGGATGATTATCTTTCAGGGTGAGGGTCTGGCTGGCATACTCGCCGGTATCCCCCCCGACAAGTACTATCCGCCCATTCCTGACCACTGCCGGCCCGGCAGCGGCAACCGTCGGGTGCGGTAGATCGGGCAGGCGGCTCCACTGCTTTGTCCTGATGTCAAAAACATGGGCATCGGTGAGATACACACGGCTCGCAGCACCGGTGGTTTTATCCGGTACCAGATCGGTTCCCGAGAACAAATAGAACCGGTTGTCAGCTCCGGCGGCCACACTCAGCATACGCCCTGCCCCCTCCCAGACCGGCAGTTGCTGCCACATACGGTTGGGTGCCGCCAGGTCTAACGCATAAAATTGCCGGAGCGTCTGCGTGGCATCCGGTTTTTCCAGACCACCGGCCACATACAACACATCACCGATCAGAGCACCGCAGGCATTCGCCACGGGACGGGGAAAAGCCGGTAATGGTTCAACGTCGATGCGCTGCTTTTTCCAGCGCATCAGAAAAGCATCTGCTACATGGCCTTTTTCGTTGCTGCCACCCACACAGACCACCGCATCTTTCCAGGAAACAGTCACCGAATAACCCAGCGGAACCGGCAGTTTTCCTGCTTCTTTCCATTGCCCGGCCGGTGATTCCAGCACAAAAATCCGGTCATACCATTTTTTGATACTACCCTGCCAGGGTCTGCCACCGTTCGGGAAGTTGCTCCCCCCCGCGACCACAAGTGCCCCGTTCGATACACCCGCCAGGGATCCCGCAAACCCATCTCCATCGGGAATGGGCGGCAGTTTTTTTACCGAAAACGTACGCTGCGCAACTAAGGAACCCGGGATCATCAGCAACACCAGATAAAGAATAACCTTAAGCCTCCGTAACTGCATCCGACCAGGTAACCGGTTTAAATGGTTTCAGGGCCTCCCAGAAGCCGGTCTGCTCCAGCTCGCTTTTCAGCGCATCATAATTAGCGGGTGAGAGGGTCACGAGCGGCAGACGACACCCGCCTACGTCAAGTCCCAGCATGTGCATAATGGCTTTCTGGGCCGGAATCGGCGGGTATTTCACAAACGCCCTGACCATATCGATCAGTAGATTCATGGTTTTACGCGCCTCCTCCATCCGGCCTGCTTCGTAATTTCTGATGACCTCCAGGTACAACGGCGCCGCGAAGTTGTAGGTACTTCCGATAGCGGCAGTAGCCCCGGCACCCAGCGCCGGCAGCAGCATTTCATCAAACCCGTACAGAATGTTGAACCGGTCGCCGAAATGGTTGAGACACGCCTGATATTCCCAGATGGTGTTTGCGGTATACTTGATCCCGTGCAGGTTCGGAATCTGCCGGCCGGCCAGCTCAAGGAACCGGATCATATCCATTCCGACGCCGGTCAGCATCGGGATATGGTAGTAATAAAACGGTAGCTGCGGAGCGGCCGATGCAATCTGCGCCATGCAATCGACCAGGTTATCGACCGACGACGGTTTAAAATAAAACGCCGCTACGGCCGAGGCCGCATCGGCCCCGATCTCATACGCGTGCTGCATCAGCGCCCGTGATTCGGCAATACTCGAATGCCCGACATGGACCCAGATCTGTAACCGCCCGCCGGCCGCTTTCACAAACGCTTCGGCCACTGCCATGCGCTCGCTGATGGTCAGGTTAGGGCCTTCACCGTTGGAACCACAGATAAAGGCACCGGTCAGACCATCGGCAATCAGGTTGTCAACCAGAACCGGGATCATCTCCGGATTCACGCTTCCATCGGGGTGCAGAGGAGTAAAAGGGGCCGCAAACAGCCCCTTAATTGGTGTATGTTGCATATTAATAACCTTCGGTTTGTACGAGTTTTGCGTTTTTACCCAGATTGGTAATCGTTATCGGCCAATAAAGCGGAGTGGTCTTACCAACCAGGTTAGGAACAAGTTTATAGATATCAATGGTACCGCCTTTATGAAACCGCACCAGATCATACCACCGCTTGTTTTCGGCATACAGCTCACGGCCGCGCTCGGTCAGGATTTCCAGCTCGAGGGTGGTTTTATCCGTTGCACCGGTGTAGTCGCCGGTACCGGCCCGCTTCCGGATTTTGTTTAATTCCGCGACGGCGCTCTGTGTATTTCCCAGGGCGGCATACGCTTCGGCTTTCAGCAGGATAATATCCGCAAGGCGGTACACCGGCAGGTCATTGTCGGCCACGCGGTCGTCGGCATATTTTGTTCCGGGGTGTTTTACCACCCACACCGACGTGGCCGGACCGGTTGCCCGCCGCTCAGCCACATACGTAAACGGGATGCGTTTGTCGGCCCCGTTCGAGAACCATGACCTTGCCCGGGGACTCATGAGATACCCCGACTGGGCATAGGACGGCGACACCGCCGAAACAATACTGTCGGCATTGATCACGCCGGTAATCGTACTGGTGAGGGCCATCAGGTTAATGGCAAAATTGGTCGCGCCTTCGTCTCTCAGGAAAAAAGCGGTCAGGATATGCTCCGGATTAGACGCCCCTCTGAGGCCAATGACATTTTTAAAGTCTGCATTGAGCGAGACACCGCTCGCTTCCACTTCGGCCGCCGCCGCCAGGGCCGCATTAAAGTCCGTAGCCCCTCCGCCCAGTACTTTGGCGCTCCACATTCGTGAATCCATTTTAAGCGCCTGTACGCCCGCATAGCTAAACCGGTATTTCGTTGACGGAAATACATTTTTGGCAAAGTTCGTCATCGACGTAAAGTTCTGCACCGACGCATCAATATCGCTCTGGATCTGCTTCATCACGTCGGGTTCGGCAGACCGTTCGAGCAGCGGCACGTTATCGTCCGTTACGGCCTGTAACATCAGCGGAACCTTGCCGAAAATACGGGTGAGTGAAAAATAGAAATAGGCCCTCAGCGCGTAGGTTTCCCCTAAAATACGTTTTTTGGTATTAGGACTGCCCGAAAACTCAAACCCCTGAATTTTGTCGAGCAGCAGGTTACAGTTGCCGATAGCGGTATACCATGCCTGCCAGTCGGCCGCGCCGTTGCTGGGGCTTAACTGGTGCAGCGAGACCGCCGCATTAAGCCGGGCATTGATCCCGTTCACGTATTCGTCGCCGCGCTGCGATCCGTACAGATCGGAATTCGCAAAACTGCGCATGGCGCCGTAGATACCGGTCAGATAAGGCTCAAAATCGGCTTCACTCGTAAAATAGGTCTGTTCGGTAATCGACGAGTCGGGTTTTACCTCCAGCAGCTTATCGCAGCCTTGCAGCAATGGCATCGCTATCAGCGCGACCGCCATGATATATAGTGTCTTTTTCATGTTGTAGCTTGTAAGGATAAGTCAGTTAAAACCGCAGGTTGGCACCCAGTGAAATCTGGCGCGGCCGTGGATACCCGCCCGGATCATAGCCGGTATAGACCTCCGGATTCAGGCCCTTATAGGCCGACAGATAGCCTAGGTTATAGATGCTCGCAAATACGTTAATGTTCGCTGCCCCGATCTTCTTCGCCGCAGGCTTCGGCAGGTCATAGGCCAGCGTCAGCTCACGAAGTGCCAGAAAATCGCCTTTATCAAACAGGGCCGACACATCGGAGGCATACGAGTTATTAACCCCGACCGAAGAGCCACGGATGTAGTTTTTCTGCCCGACATCGGCATCACCCAGCGAGAACCGGGCGTACCGCTTGCCGGTATCGCCTTCTTTCTGCCAGATATCACTGCCGAGCGCTTCCGATGGTGCCCCTTCGTTAAAGGCACGTCCGGTGCCGAGCGCGCGGGCCAGCGCCCCGTTCGAAATCATGTGCCCCAGCGCATAATCGGCGTTAAACCGCAGTGACAGTCCTTTGTAGGTGAAGGTATTCTGGATACCGCCTAACATGTTCGGGGTGCGGTAGCCGATCAAAACGACATCTTTCTGGTCGATAATGTTGTCGCCGTTCAGGTCGCGGAAGATGTAATCACCGGCGTGTTTTTTCACCGTCAGGCCGTTGGTCGTCACCATGCGGTCGGTATACTGCGCATTCCATTTCTGGGCGGCTTCTTCGGTGGCAAACACCCCGTCGGTCTGGAACACATAGAGCGCATACGGTCGTTCGCCTTCGGCAAACCCGCCGACTTCAATGTCTTTTCCGGTTACCGGATCGGCAATGATCGTTCCGCCCTGACGGTTTTTAGCGCGGCCATTGTCAGGCAGTTTCAGGATTTTCTGGTTGTTTCTGGCAAACGTAGCGTTGATGCGCCACGAAAAATCATTGATTCGGACGGCCTCGGCCCCTAATTCGATTTCAATACCCTTGTTTTGCAGAATCCCGTTATTGAAAACGATTGAGCTGAACGGCGACTCAGCCGGCAGCGGCTTTGAATCAAGCCGGTCTTTGGTCAGTTTGTTGTACCAGTCGACCGTCAGGTTCACGCGGTTGTTGAACAGGCCCAGGTC